>JBMSAP010000066.1:0-20151 GCA_049414445.1 Candidatus Caldipriscus sp.
CCATCAAGGGATTCTTCTCCCTTTGGATTATCCGTTATCAAGAACTGTGAAACCCCAAATATCTCAACTAGGTAAGGTTTGTACTTCTCAAGGATCTTCCCATAATCTCCTTTGGGCTTTACCTCTATCCTTGCATCAAGGTTCTGACCTATTACTTTCCTTTCCCTCCTCAAAACCTCAAGTATTGGATAAACCTCATCCCTCATCCTTAAGATAACTTCAAATTCACTTTCAAGTTCCTCGTCCCTAAAGCTTTCGGGAAGATCCTTCCATATTTCCAAAAAGGCGCTTTCGGAGTTTTCCTTAAAGGGTGAAAATCCCCAAGCCTCCTCAACTGTATGCGGTATTATGGGGGCAAATATCATTAGGAGGTGATAAAGGATGTAGTAAAGCGAGGTTTGTGCGGACCTTCTCTCCCTTGATTTGGGAGCATATGTGTAAAGCCTATCCTTAAGTGCCTCAAAGTAGAAGGAGGACATATCAACTATAAAATTATACGCGTCCCTGAAAACTTTTTCAAAGGCAAAGTTTTCGTAATGTTCCCTGCAATCTTTAACTAGGGTGTAAAGCTTGCTCAAAGCCCACCTGTCTATTGGTAAGAGTTCGGAGTATTCAAAGGGTTTATCAAAATCGTAGAGGTTTGAGAGTAGATACCTATATGTGTTCCTTATTTTTCTATACGCATCCACCACCCTAGCCATTATCTCGTCCCCGATCCTTATATCTTCCGTGTAATCGGAGGACGCCACCCACAACCTTAAAACGTCCGCCCCATATTTTCCTATGACCTCTTGGGGTGATACCACGTTCCCAAGGGATTTGTGCATGGCCCTTCCGAGGTGATCCAAGACGAAACCGTGAGTAATAACCGCCCTGTATGGGGGTTTTCCCTTAGCAGCCATACCTATCATAAGGGATGCGTTAAACCAACCCCTATGTTGATCCCACCCCTCAAGATAAACATCCGCGGGCCAACCTATTCCCCTCCTATCCAAAACCGCAATATTCGTTGAACCGGAATCAAACCAAACATCCAAAATATCATACTCTTTCTCAAAATCCTTACCGTTACAGTTCTTACAGGTAAAGTTTTCGGGCAGAAATTCCTTAATATTCTCAGTAAGCCATGCGTCGGAATTACCTTCCCTTATCTTCTTTGCCAAATTCCTCACAATTTCGGGATCCAAAATAACCTCCCCACAATCCTTGCATTTAACCGCAGGTATGAAAACACCCCATGCCCTCTGCCTTGATATTACCCAGTCCGGCCTCTCCTTAACGGACATATATATTCTGTTTATGCTCTCTTCTGGATGCCACTTTACATCCCCCTTTATAGCCTTAAGCGCCCTTTCCCTAAGATTTTGGTGATCTACCGAGAGGAACCATTGCCCCGTAGCCCTGAATATTAAAGGTTTCTTATATCTCCAATCGTGGGGATAGCTGTGCCTGTACTTGCCAATCTTAACAAAAAAGCCCAACTCCTTCAACCTCTCTATTGCCCTTTCTCCACCCTCCTCTATACTCTTACCCGCCACGTTTAAAGGATATTTTGTTTGCCTATCCGCATCTTGGGTAAAGTTCCCAACCTCATCCACCGGTGAGAAAACCTCAAGGTTGTAAATTTTCCCAACCTCGTAGTCCTCCTTACCGTGCCCAGGCGCAATATGAACTATCCCAGAACCCTCCTCCGAAGAAACGAAATCCGCAAGGATACCTAGGGATACCCTATCCGGAAATAGGGGGTGCTGGAACTTTTTATACTCAAAGTATTTTCCATTCTCAACCCTCAAAACCTCCCATTCCCAACCGAGCTCTTCCCTTATCCTCTCCGCGTTTTCCTTACCGAAAACCACCACCTTCCCATCCACCTTTGCAAATAGATATTCCATAATTGGGGAAAAGGCAAAAGCCCTGTTTCCAAAAAGCGTCCAAGGGGTTGTAGTCCAGACCAGAATATAAAACTCCTCATCAAGGCATTTGGTTAAGAGCCACAAAGATGGGGATTCCTTTTCGTAATATTCTATCTCCGCCATTGCAAGGGCGCTCTGACTTTCCCTTGACCAAGGTAACGGCATATACCCCCTGTATATATACCCTTTTTCAATTAATTCCGCCAAGAGCTCCGTTTCGTCCGCCTCAAAGTTCGGATCCATCGTTAAATATATATCATCCCAGTCGGTTAAAACTCCAAGCCTCTTAAACTCTTCCTTCTGAATTTCCACCCACCTTTTGGCAAATTCCCTACTCTTTTGCCTTATCTTTAACTTCACCTCCGGATCTTTTATCCCCTTTTCCCTCACAAGTTTCTTTATTTCCTCATCGTTTTCCACAACTTCCTTCTCTATGGGCATGCCGTGGTTATCCCAACCCAAAACGAAGCTTATCCTGTACCCCCTCAATGCTTTGTACCTTACGAGGATATCCTTAAGGGTTTTATTGAGGGCATGCCCTATGTGTATATGCCCGTTTGAATAAGGGGGACCGTCGTGTAGGATGAACAAAGGGGCATTTCTCTCCTTTAGCTTCTTGAAAATCCCCTTTTCCTCCCAAAACCTTTGGAATATGGGTTCCCTTTCTGGTAGATTTCCCCTCATGGGGAAATCCGTTTTTGGCATATTTAAGGTATCCTTGTAGCTTCCCATAATTATAACCTTTCCGAAACGGTCTTACCCTGCAAGAAGTATAATAGATAATCCGGACCCCCAGCCTTTGCGTCCGTACCCGACATATTAAACCCACCGAAGGGATGAACGCCAACTATCGCACCCGTACATTTCCTGTTTATATAAAGGTTCCCAACGTGAAATTCGCACTTTGCCTTATATATCTTCTCCCTGTTCCTCGTGAAAACGGAGCCCGTAAGCCCATAATCCGTATCGTTCGCTATCCTCAAGGCATCATCAAAATCCTTTGCTTTTATAACCGAAAGAACCGGACCGAAGATCTCCTCCTGGGCGATCCTAGCATTAGGTGGAACGTCCGCGAATATGGTGGGTTGTATGTAATAACCCTCATCGTAAATTCCACCCCTCATCTTCTCCCCTCCAAAAACGAGCTTACCTTCCCCCTTCCCTATCTCTATGTAATTCAATATCTTCTTTTCGGAGCTTTCGTTTATCACCGGTCCCATAAATTTATTCTCCGCGGGATCCCCCACCTCTATCCTTTTCACCTCTTCTACGACCGCGGAGAGTATTTTATCATAAACGTCCTCAACTATTATTAGCCTTGAAGCCGCCGAACACTTTTGCCCCTGATAACCATAAGCGGAAACTATTATCTGGTTTGCTATAAAGGGTATGTCCTTTTCATCTATCTCGTTATCAACTATTATTGCGTCCTTTCCCCCCATTTCCGCTATTACCCTCTTGAGCCACTTCTGCCCCGGTCTTACTTTTGCAGATTCCTCGTATATCCAAACCCCCACATCCTTTGATCCCGTGAATGCGATCATGCGGATCTTTGGATGCTTAACAAGATAGCCACCCAGGGAACCGCCCGAGCCTGGGAGGAAGTTTATGACGCCATCGGGAAGCCCCGCCTCCCTCATTATATCCATAAATAGATAGCCCATCATGGGGGAATCGGATGCGGGTTTTAATATTACCGTGTTTCCCGTAACAACCGCTGCAACCGTCATTCCCGTAAGGATCGCTAAGGGGAAATTCCAGGGTGGTATAACCGCCACGACTCCCAAGGGGATATAAAAGTACTCGTTGTTTTCACCGTATATATGGGCAAGGGGCCTATTCCCCGCAAGCTCAAGCATCTGATGCGCGTAATAGTCAAGGTAATCTATCGCCTCCGCTACATCCGCATCCGCTTCCACCCAGTTTTTCCCCACCTCATAAACCATCCATGCGGTTATCTCAAACCTCCTCCTCCTTAAAACCTCCGCCGCCTTAAATAGGAATCCCGCCCTCTCCTCCGCGGGAAACCTACTCCAAAACTCAAATGCCTTCCAAGCACTCTCTATGGCAATATCCGTCTCCTTTTCTCCCGCAGCGTAAAACTCCGCTACCAATTCGTTTTTATGCGCTGGGTTAAAAGATCCAAAAACCTTATCGGTCTTATATTCTTTCCCGTTTATGATTATCGGATATCTCTTCCCAAAGTTCCTTTTTGCATTTTCTAAAGCATCCTTTATAGCCTTAACGTTTTCCTCCTTTGAAAAATCCGTAAAAGGCTCGGGTCTGAAGGGTCTCATAGGCGGGTATTATACCGTTGAAAGTTATGCTGTTTTCATCTTTAGAATGTCCAAAACATGAAAATGTATAGGCTATATAGGGAGCAGATCGTGAGAGGGGATATCAAAGATATATGGAAATTCTTCTCGGATCCCCGTAATTTGAGCAAGATAACCCCACCGGATATGAACTTTAAGATTTTGACGGAAGATCTTCCCGACGAAATCTTTACCGGTCTAATAATTGAATACAAGGTATCACCATTTGGTAATATCCCCGTTCATTGGGTGACGGAAATAACCGCCGTTGAAAAATATAAGTACTTCATAGACGAACAGAGGTTTGGTCCGTACAAATTCTGGCATCACCTACATCTGTTTGAAATTTTGGACGGGCAAAAAATAAAAATCATAGATAAGGTGCATTACATAATTCCGTTTGGTATTTTGGGGCAAATCGCAAATGCCCTGCTCGTGAGAAAGAGACTGGATTATATATTTGATTACAGGGCAAAAACCATAGCGGAAATATTCGGTTGAAAAGAATTATCTCCTAATGATATACTCCTTCTTACAGAAGATGCAAACCGCCCTCGTTCCATCCTCGATACTTTCATCCTGCAAAACCGTCTCTATCAACCTCTCGTAGTTGCACCAGCAATCGTAATAATAATCCCTCTCGTCCAAGGGTTCAACTTCCCCCGCAAAATACTTTAAAAGAGACAAAGAAGAGTTGCCCTTTGAGAGAAAAAGGCTTACGGAAAAACCCTTTAACTTCTCCTCAATCTCCGAGATCTCCCTTTCCCCCGCATCCGCCAAAACCTCAACTATGAAACCCCCCGCGCTTACAACCTGCCCGTACTCCCCCACCAAAACCCCCAAACCCACCGCACTTTTTCTCTGCTCAGATTGATAAAGGAAATATGCGAAATCCTCCCCTATTTCCCCGCTTACCAACGGCACCTCGCTTATATAACCCTCCCTTATCACCCTCATTATCCCGCTTTTAACTATACCAGAAACGTTGAGCTTTCCATCCTTAAGTTCCGCTTCCGCACTTGGGTTCGCAATGTACCCCCTTACCCTTTGTCCTTTAAGTTGGGCTATAACCCTCCTTGCAGGTCCCGAGCAAACTATCTCCACAGTGATACCCCTAGGTTCGGAACCCCTGTA
The DNA here is from genome assembly GCA_049414445.1 of Candidatus Caldipriscus sp. GTDB lineage: Bacteria > Hydrothermota > Hydrothermia > LBFQ01 > LBFQ01 > Caldipriscus. The sequence continues at coordinate 5,363 of JBMSAP010000066.1, forward strand.
CATCAAACCATAAAGCGCGGTACCAGTTAAAACCCTACCCAAAAGGGCGGTTGAGGTTGGGGAGGTCTGATGGATCCTCCGGGCTTCCGCGACTATGTCCGTACTTTCAACCACCCCAAAGATCAGGTTCCCTTTCCTTGCAAGGAAAGCTTTACCCATATCAGAACTCCATAACCAAACCGTTCAAAATCCCAACCGCTTTATTTTTTACCACGATAAAGCTCTCAACAAAATTTATTCCAAGCCTATCCGCTATATCCTTTATGTTTTTCGTAAACCTTATGTCCTCCTTTGAGGGTTCATCCCTTCCATCAACATGGTTGTGGGCGAGGATAAACTGCGATGCGGAATTTTTAAATATGGGTTCAAATATCTCCCTCGGATGGATCATTACGGAGTTTAAGCTCCCTACCCCTATTACCTCCGTCTTTATGTGAAAACCCGCCCCGTCGTACATAATCAAAACCAGGTTCTCCTTCCTCTCCTGTGAAAGGTTGTAAAAAATTGCGGATAAATGCTTCCTATCAAAGGGCTGGAGCTCCTTGTGATACACCCTCCTTCCAAGCTCAAATGATGCGGAAAGTCTTAAAGCCTTTGCCAAACCTATACCCTCAACCTTTGCAAGGGCCTTTATTGGCATCTCCGCAAGTTCATCCAATTTAAAGTTTTCGATTAAAGACCTTGAAAGCTCAAATACGTTTTTCCTTCTCGTTCCCGTTGAAAGTATAAGGGCTAAAATTTCGTCATCCGAAAGGCTCCTAATTCCGGAAAGCAAAGCCTTTTCCCTGGGGAGGATCTTCTTCAATCCTTCATCCCTCCCCTCGCATAAACCTCCGTTATCTGCCTCTGGAAAATCGCAAAAACTATTAGGGCGGGTAGGCTACTTAGAAGGGATGCGGCCATAAGGGCTGGGTAGTTTGTTACCTCACCCTGGGCAAAGTACGCCACCGCGAGCTGTATGGGCCTGAGTTTCTTTTCCGATACCACCAAAAGGGGCCACAAAAAGCTGTTCCAAGTATATACCGTGCTGAAGACCGCTATGGTTATTATTACGGGTTTAACGATGGGAATGGCAACCTTAAGTAAAAAAGTTAAGTCGTTTCCCCCATCTACAAAAACCGCATCCCTCAAATCCTTGGGTATACTCTTAAAAGCCTGCCTTAAAAGGAAAATAGAATAGATATTCGCCATCCAGGGCACCACCAAACCCGCGAAGGTATCCACCATTCCCATCCTCTGGACGATCACGAAGAGCTGTAGTATATAAACTGGCATAGGTACGGATGCCAAAAGTAAAAGGGCAGAAAATAGGACCTCCCTTCCCTTAAAGTTCATCCAAGAGAGGGCGTAAGCGGCGAGGATGGAGGTTATAAGTTCCCCAAGGACTATGAAGAATATCATACCTACGGTGACTAAAACGCTCGTTCCAAGTTCAAGCTTGCTTAAGGCGAGTTGGTAACCCTCAAAAGTTATCTCCTTGGGAAAGAGGGTTGGGGGAAATTGGATAGCCTCCGCCTGACCCTTTAAGGACGTGATCACCATCCAATAGAATGGGAAAAGAACAAATAGGACGATTAGGATTATCCAAAGGACCCTCAAAAACCTCATACGTACTTTTCTTCTATGATCCTCTTAACCTTCTCCTTCCAGACCTTATCCGTTATATCCTGCAAGGCTGGGGCAAGGTTTATATCCCTTACAAGTTGCTCTTCATAAGTGGGGGTACCCTCCTCCCTGTAGAATATCCCAAGGGGAACTTTTCCGGAATCCCAAACCTCCATGATCTTAGCTATTGCCTCCACCCTCGTAGGGAAGGGACCGTTTAAAGTTACGGAATTCGCCTTAAACCAATCGTACGTGTTGAACCTGTTGAAGGTTACGCATGGAGAATAAACGTCAACAAAGGAAAACCCCTTATGCTTTATTGCCTCCGTGAATATCACCTCAAGGGTCTTAGGATCCCCCGAGAATCCCCTAGCTACAAACGTGGCACCCATAACAAGAGCTATATATACGGGTTCTATAGGACCCTCAACGGAACCGTATGGGGTAGTACCTGTCTTAAAGCCCCTTAGGGAGGTTGGGGAAGTTTGTCCCTTCGTGAGCCCGTATATCATATTGTCCATAACGATGTAAGTTATATCTGGGTTTTTCCTTGAAACGTGCAAGAAGTGGTTCCCTCCTATCGCGTAACCATCCCCATCACCACCCGCGGCTATAACCGTAAGTTTGGGGTTTGCCACCTTTATTGCGGTTGCGGTAGGTAAAACCCTCCCATGTATCCCGTGATAACCGTAAGCCTTTATATAGTCGCTTATTTTTCCGCTACAACCTATACCTGAAACTACAACAACTTCCGAAGGATCAAGGTTTAGGTTTAATAGGGCTTTTTTTAGGGCGAGAAGAACCGCGTAATCCCCACAACCCGGGCACCAGGTGGGTTTGTGGGAATCGTAATCCCTCAAAGTCCTCTTAACTTCCGTTGCCATAAGTCAGTATTTTAAGGTAGAATTCTTACATGTTCTCGTATATTATTCCCCCTATGGATGCTATGTGGAAATTTATCCTCTCCAAATCCGAAAGTATATCCAAATAAACCTCCCCAGAGGTGAGCTTCTCCACGTCAAACCTCCGTGAATAAAATTCCCTTTTTAGCTCTTCCAAAAGGGACTTAACCTCATCCTTCCTGTTGTAGAGATTTATGGCACTTTCTTTTTCCCAGCTTGAAAGCACAACCATCGCGTCCGCAAATGTCTTAAGTACCTCCCTATGTAAGCTTAGTATCCCGTTTATCTCCTCCTCCGACAGGTTTATACCTTCCTTGTACATCTTCTCCGCGAGCCTCCCTATGGACTTTGACATTATATCCCCCGAGTTCTCTATCTCTTCCATGATATACGCTAAAGCGATGAGATTGTTTGCGGTGTTTTGTTGTACGAAACCTTCGTTTAACCTTCCCAAAAGAGCATTAACTTTTGTTTCAATTTCGTCTAATTCGTCATCCATCTTTTGGAAATTGTATATCCTTGATGGGGACTTTGACCTTATTACGTCTGGAATTTCTTGGAACATAAGGATCGCCTTGTTTAGGGCATCGGATACGAGCTTTTCCATATATACGGTCGCTATATCCGGATCGTCAATAAACATCTCCGAGAGCCCCTTAACTTTCCCGCTTTCACTTCTTTCCCAAAGGGGTTTAAGGTAAGATATGGGTATAACCGCCATTGCGAAAAGGATGTTGTAATATACGTGCGCCAAGGCTATATTTGCACTTAAGTTATTGCTCCAGATGGGCAGGAATTTAGAAAAAGGTATTGTGAAAAGTAAGATTAACGAAAAGAGAAACCTACCCAAAAGGTTTGTAATGGCTACCTTCCTCGCGGTTCCGGATAGACCGGATGATGCCAAAACTGCCGTAAAGGCGGTACCGACGTTTGCGCCGAGGACCATTGCAAGGGCGCCCTTAAAGCTCAGTATTCCCGCATAAGCCAAGGAGATCCCCATTCCCAAGGTTAAAGCGGAAGAGTGTATGAGGGCGGAAAAAACTAGGGAAAAGATCAAAGTAAGGCTCGGGCTGTTGAATATTGAGGATAGCATATTGAAAAAGGTTGGAATTTCCGAAAGCTTGGAAAATACCTCCCCCATATACCATATCCCGAAGAATGCCAAACCAAACCCAAAAATCGCCCTACCGTAATGCCCGTAAGATCTTAAAAGCTTCTCAATTATAAACCCCAAGAGGATCAAAATTATTGAAACTTGACCTATGCCCAAAGATAAAATTCCCACGGTCAAGGTAGTCCCTATCCCCGCCCCCGCATTGGTCACGATCGCCGCGCTTGGAGATATCATCCCCAAGTCCACTAAGGAAACCACCATAACCGTCACCGCGGTTGAAGACTGAAAACCCATCGCCCCTATTATCCCACCCAATAGCGCCAAAAACCTATTTGATGATAGCCTGTTTATAGCCTTCCTCGTCCATCCCCCCACCGCCCTCATGATCCCCGTTGAGCCTCTATCAAGCCCGAAGATAAAGAGAACAAAACCCAAAAGGAATTCCAGAAATAAGAAAAACCAGAAATCTTTCCTTAAAGCCTTCAAGTGGAATATTACCGAGCCCTCCTCCGTCCTCGCCAAAACCTTTATGTCCCCTTCCTTCTTGGGAATTGGTGGATAAAATATCGCGTAATTTCCCGAACTTAATACCTTCTTTGAAAACACCGTATCACCGAAGTATATAAACTCAACCTCACAGTTTGGCAATGTCTTAACCCTAAGGGGTTTAAAAGGTTTTCCCAACTCCACCACCTGCTTATCCCCGGAAAGGTCTATCTTATAAAGGGAATCATATACTCTCTCTATTGGGCAGGAAATCAATATACCAAGCAAGCTAACCCCCTCAAATACTCCGCTTCCTTAAAATAAACGGGTACAGGGTGATCGGGGGATTGGTATAGCCTATAAAGGATTTTCACCTCCCTAAATAGCCTCTTCGCGGTTTTACTTAGAACCTCCTCAAGGTGGGAGTAATCTATGTGGTGGGAACAGGAGAAAACCGCAAGGATTCCCCCTTTCCTTATTAACCTCAGCGCCCTATCAAAAAGCCTGGTGTATCCCTTCATTGCGCCCGAGATATCTTTACTCTTTGCGAAGGCAGGAGGATCAAGAATTATCCCATCGAAGGAATCGTTGGATAATATGAAGGTATCCAGTATATCGAAGACGTTACCCACTATCGTCTCCGCGCCCTTAAAACCGTTGAGATTAAGGTTTTCCTTCAATATCGATAGTGCCTCTTCATCCTCATCCACCGCCAAAACCCTCTTTACACCCCTTGCAAGAAGGTTTAAGGTAAAACCCCCGGTATAAGAAAATGCATCCAAAACCCTTTCCCTGTTCTCCATAAGGTTTGAAACGATCTTCCAATTGAGCCTCTGATCCAGGTAAAGTCCCGTTTTCTGTCCCCCTATCGGAAATATCATTTTTATCCCATCAATTTCAACCACGAGATTTTTAACATTTCCAAAATGGAAACCCTCAAAGGGTTCAAGGTTTTCCTGTCTCCTCGCATAACTATCGCTCTTCTCATAAAGGAATTCGTACCCCGCCATCCTGAAACCCTCCACTATCTCCCTTTTGAGCTTTTCCGCACCGTAAGATGAGATCTGTATAACAACCCCTTTCCCGTAGAAGTCCGCTATTATGCCGGGCATATTATCGCTTTCCGCAAAGAAGAGCCTATAAGCCCCCTTCAACTTCAAGACGTTTTCCCTAAAATTAACGCTTTCCATTATCCTCTTATAAACCAATCCAGCGTTGAATTCCTCCTTTTCCCTGCTGTAAAACCTTAAAGCTAACTTCCCTTCGGGATTGTAAAATGCGCTCCCCAAAAACTTCCCATTTACATAAACCTCCGCGCTTACCCTTTGATTTTCAACGGATTTTATCTTATCCCTGAAGATCCAAGGATGCTGACCGTAATCCGATATCCTCCCCTTTAAGTTTATCCTGTTCATGCCATATCCCAAAGTTTCCTTAAATTTATATTACCCTTCCTTTCCCTGAACCTCGTGAATAGCCCAAAATATGCGTCGTACCCCTCCTTCCACTCGTAATTATCCATCAAAGACCAGTAAAAGTATCCCAAAACCCTAAATCCCTCTTTCATAGCCTCCTTTATCCATTTAAAATGCTCCAATATGAATCTCTCCCTCTCCCTCTCGTCCTCTGTGGTTATCCCATTCTCCGTTATTACCACCTCCCTGCCAAAATTGTACCTTTTTATAATTTCGTATATCCCCCTCGGATAAACTTCCCAATTTAGGGAATTCCTCCAAAGATCATCAATATAAACATCCTCACCGAAGATATTTATAAGGGAAAACCTCACCGTATCCGAGGTGTAATAGTTTATACCGACAAAATCCGCCCTTGCTCCCAAGCTCTCCATAAAACCTAAAGGAGGAGGCGAAACCCCATAAACGTCCGAGTATACAGGAAGGAAATTGAACAAATATTCCCTAAGGGCTGTGGGGATTTTCCCGAGCTTACCAAAGGGCCTAAAGATCCTAACGTGGTGCGCCATCCCAACCTTGGAGTATTTAATATTTTCTTTAAGAACCCTATATGCCCTACCCGATGCCTTAAGCATATTCCTCATCACTAGGATCGCCTTAAATATGGACTTCTCCATAGGGGGCCAAACCCCCGCAACAAAGGAATTATAAGCGTATACGTTCGGCTCGTTGATGGTTATCCAAAACTTCACTTTTATAAACCTGCTTATAAAGTCCGCATAACGCTCAAAGTAATAAACGCTCTTTTTGTTCGTCCATCCCCCCATCTTATAAAACCATATCGGGTTTGTAAAATGGTGCAATGTTATGAAGGGTTCTATCCCGTTTTTCATCAAGAGATCTACAAACTTCCTATACCTATCCAATGCCTTTATGTTGAAGGTACCCTCCTCCGGTTCTATCCTACTCCACTCTATGCCGAACCTGTATGCATTTGCCCCTATAACCTTCAAAAGCTTTATATCCTCCTCCATCCTCTCCCAACTTCCGCAGGCATTCCCCACCTTGGGAACCAAACCCCTTTCCTCAAATAACGTCCAGTCGTTCTTGGTATTTCCCTCTATCTGATGAGGGCTTGTCGCGCTTCCTATATATTTCAAATCTTTGACCTTATTTTCACTTCGAACTTTATCGGAGCCGCGAAGAACCCCCATCTCTCCCTCAAAGCCTTCTCTATGTACCTAAGATAAAAGTCCGGTATGGGTCCGGAGGATTCTATCGTGAAGGTAGGGGGAAGGTTTCTTGCTTGGTAGAAAGAATATATCTTCGCTGGGGGTAAGTTTGCGGACATAAGCTCCTCTATGAGTTCCTTGGCATCCTTCTTTGAGATCCTCTTAAATAACCCTCCCCTCGCCCCCTTCAAAACGCTCCTTAAATAGTCCATACCCTCGCCCGTTATGGCTGAAACCGGAACCTTCGGCGCCCAATCCACCATCTCAAGCTCGCGGGTAACTTGCGCGAAAAGCTCCTTCCTCTGCTTTGAAGATAACAAATCTATCTTATTTATCGCTATCACAAGGCCCCTACCCTCATCCAAGACGAGTTTTATTATCTTCTTATCAAGGTGATGAACACCAACACTCGCGTCTATAACCACAAGCCCCACCTCCGCGTACCTAAGGGACCTTTTGGATCTTACAAAAGCGTAATAAGATAGGTCATCCTTAAATTTCCTGGTGATACCTGCGGTATCAACTATTATCATATCCTCAAGCTCAACATCCACCGCATCCCTCGTTGTTCCCGGTGTTGGGGAAACCAAGGCTATCTCCTTACCCGCAAGGTAATTTAGGATTGAGGATTTACCCGCATTTGGCCTTCCCAGAATCGCAACCCTAACCTTATCCCTCTTCTTTTTCCCTACCTTTTCTTCTTCGCTTGGAAGCTTTTCAACTATAAGGTCAAGGAGCTCCCCCACACCCCAACCATGCGCCGCGGAGATTGGAATAACATCCTCAAAACCCAACTTGTAAAACTCCTCAATTGAACCCACACCCTTCCTTTCCGCATCTATTTTGTTTATAACCACTATAGCATTTTTCCCCGACTTCTTTATAATCCTCGCCAACTCCTCATCCAAGGGTTGTATTCCCACCTTCGCATCCACCATCAAAAGTATTAAATCCGCTTCCTTTATCTCCCTTATTACCTTATCCCATACGTAATTTGCGAGTTTGTCGCCCGCGCCCGCCCCACCGCTGTCCCCCAAAAGGAAAGTCTTACCTTTCCACTCAACGGGTTTATAAACCACATCCCGCGTCGTTCCCGGAACATCCGATGTGATCATCAAAGGTTTCCTTATTAACCTGTTAAATAGGGTGGATTTTCCCACATTTACCCTTCCCACTATCAGGACTTTTTTCAAAACTTTGAATTTTAAGGTGGTAAGCTTTCTACCGTAGAATTTTAAAATGCGAAGTGTCTTGGTAGCGGGAGGTGCGGGTTTCATAGGGACCCACTTTACCGAGTACCTGTTGAACAAGGGCTTTAGGGTGTTTTCCGTTGATAATTTCTCCACCGGTAAGCCGGAAAACATAAAGAGATTTCTCGGGGATCCAAACTACACCTTTGAGGAGATGGATATAGTCAAGGAAGTCCCAAAGGGGAAGTTTGACTTTATCTTAGATCTCGCCTCCCCCGCAAGCCCACAAAAATATTTATCCCTACCGGTTGAGACTATGCTCGTAAATTCCGTAGGTGTCCTAAACCTATTAAATTTGGCTAAGGAAAATCGATCCAGGTTCCTTTTAGCTTCCACCTCGGAGGTTTATGGGGACCCAGAGGTTCATCCTCAAAGGGAGGATTATTGGGGGAATGTAAATCCCATAGGTCCAAGGAGCGTTTATGACGAGGGAAAGCGCTTTGCGGAGGCGATAACCATGGCCTTTTATAGGTACGAGAAGCTCGATGTTAGGATAGCGAGGATCTTTAATACTTACGGTCCTTATATGGATGTTGGGGATGGCAGGATAATACCGAACTTCGCGTATCAGGCCCTTACGGGAAAACCTATAACCATATACGGGGATGGATCGCAAACAAGGAGCTTTTGCTATGTATCGGATATGGTAGAGGGTTTGTTTTTACTTATGACCTTGGATGGTTTGGAAGGTGAGGTGGTGAATTTGGGAAATCCGGATGAAAGAACGGTTAAGGAGGTTGCGGATCTTATATGCGAGATCCTAAACGTCCCGAAAAATTACGAGTATCTACCCCTACCCCAGGATGACCCAAAAAAGAGAAAACCCGATATAACGAAAGCTAAAAAATTTTTAAACTGGAGCCCAAAGGTGGATTTTGAAGCGGGTTTGAGAAAGACCCTTGAATGGTACAAGGAGGTTTTGAATGTTGGAAAGGATGTTTGAGAGCTTGGATCCAAATATAAAGCCCTTTGTGTATGCGGTTATTTTTGTCTTTGGTTTCCTTTTGGGGAGCGTTCCCTTTGCTTATGTAATCTCAAAGGCGGTTGCGGGGATAGATATAAGGAAGGTGGGGAGCGGAAACGTCGGTGCAACAAACGTTGCGAGGGTTTTGGGGTGGAAGTGGGGAAGCTTGGTATTCCTTTTGGATGCTTTAAAGGGTTTTTTACCCGTCTTCATCGTAAGGTTACTTGTTCCTTACAACATAGAGCTTGCCCTTGCCACAGGCTTGGCTCCCATCTTGGGACACGTATTTACCCCTTTTTTGGGTTTTAAGGGTGGAAAGGGTGTTGCGACGTCCTTAGGCGTTTTCCTTGCCCTTTCACCGGTAGGCGTACTAATAGGGTTTATAGTTTGGATAATAACCGTCCTTCTTACGGGATACGTTTCCTTAGGCTCCCTTTTGGGATCCCTTTCCGCCTTTCTATGGATCCTATTTTTAGATCCTAACAGGACTTCCCTACCCTTCTTGGTAATTTCCGCCCTTGTTGTTGCCCTAATATGGTTCAGGCATAGGGGGAACATAAGGAGGCTGATAAGGGGGGAGGAGCCAAAGATCTGGGAAAAGAAGTTATGAATGCTTGACATCTTTAGATTTTCCGAGCTCTTAATCTCGGGAAGAAGGATAAATATTTCGGGATTTTGGGGAATAGAGAAGGGTATCCTCCTAAAGAGGTTCTTCTCCATGCCATATTCCATACCCACCAATCAGGAGCTAAAGGATGAGGTTTTCGCAAAGATAAGGGAGAAATACATTTTTGGGGAGATATCTTTAAGGAGAAAACCCCAAATCCCCCACCTTGAGCTTCCCTCCCCCATCCTTAAAAGAGGGAAAGTAGATTACCGTAGGGAGAGGAGGAGGCTGATAAGGAGGGCGGAGGAAAAAATTGAAAGGGTTTCCATTTCAAAGGATAAAGTTTCGGAAATTTTACCTCTTCTCCTTGAGAGGGCAAAAAAGCACCGAAGGAGGCTCCCAAAAGGCATAGGTAAAGTCCTTGAAATGGAAGGGGTTGATGTGATAAGGGTTTATGTTGGAGATCTTGTGGGAGTTATAATAAATCTCTCCCTCGAGGATAGATACCTCCTTTGGCAGATGGGTTGGAAAGGTTATAACTTTTTACCCACGTATTTGCTACATATTTCCGCGGAGAGGGGCTTTTCCCTAGGTTATGACATAGTTGACCTTGGGATAACCACATCTGAAGGGGCGATGAAGGTTAAAAAGGAGCTTGGATGCGAGATTGAAAAGGTTTATATCGTAAAGTTCCCGTAAAACCACAAGAAGAACCTTCCAAAACCTACGGAAAACTGCCTTTCCCCATACCCCACGGAAAACTTACCACCACCTAACTTAAACCCCACCTCAACGTAAGAACCCCACTTTATAGGCTCATGTAGGAACGAAAACTTCGGATAATCCCCTATATTTGGCTCTTTAAAGTTCCCGTTATACCTACCTTTACCCCAGAGCCCAAAACCAAAATAGAATTTCCCCACCTCAAATACCGTTGAAAATTGTGCATAATCGGAGCCATATATTGGGCTTTCGTAAAGGGCATCCCAATATTTCCTATTTCCATAAACGAAGGCGGGAACCCAAATAAAGTCAAAGGATACCCTTGAGGAGTAATTTACCCTAAGCCCGAACTTATGTGGAACCGTATCCCACCAGGATGGGAGGTACTGTATATCATCTATCAAGACCTGAAGGGAGAAATTTCCAAACTTTGCCTCTAATAGCCAAATCAGATTTGTCTCCCTACCTTTAAGCCACTGGTATAAATAGCCTGGAAAAATGGGATTTAAGATAGCAAAATCCGGAAATGAGCCGGTCGTTGACCAAACCGCAAGCTCATAAAATCCAATATTCTTATAAGAAAATCCTTTTATTATGAGGTACCTATAAACGACATCTCCCGCCTTTATCGTCTTCCCATCGGGATTGAAGTAATACTCCCCATCCGAAACCCATTTCTTCCCAGAAAATATACCGTAATATAGCCCAAATTCCCCATCCTTGTAAAACAACTTTAAACCATCAAGCCCTTTTGAGTAGGAATTTAAGAGGATGCTTGATGTGTCAAAGGGTAAAAGCCTGCCAAAACTTCCGAAAAACCCCCCAAGCTTGAAATCCAAGTAAAGTGTATAAAAATCGAGCCTCAACTTCTGCGACCAAAAATATGGTACATCCTCTCCGAACTTTCCAAAGTAATAAGCGGGGGAAATGTTGAAATTTTTATACATCAAGCTTAGCCCTAAATATCCACCAGAGGAGAAGAATAAGTTCAACGTATTAAACTGAAGATCTCCACCATCTCCTCGTGTAGCTTTCTCTTTGCGGTAAGTATCGTTTGGCTAAAGATATCCCATTCCCTACCGTAAATATCGGAGAGGACCGCGCCCGCTTCCTTGACTATTATCGCACCCGCCGCGGTATCCCATGGCTTTAACCCAAACTCCCAAAATCCGTCAAACAAACCGCACGCAACCATCGCAAGGTCGTACGCAGCGCTTCCCATCCTCCTTACTCCCATCGCCCTCTTTAGGATCTCCCTCAAAGTTTCAATGTAAGGATCCACAAGCTCAGGGTTCCCATGCGGAAAACCCGTTGCCAAAAATGAGTTTTCCAACCTATCTCCCTCATCCAACTCCAATTTTCTATCGTTCGCGTAAGATCCAATACCCTCCGCACCCCAAACCGTCAAATTTTTCGTTGGTATATGTATTACCCCTAATATCGGTTTCTTATCATCAAGGAGGGCTATTGAGACCGCAAATACATCCAAACCCCTGAAGAAGTTCTTGGTCCCATCAAGGGGATCCACCATCCAAACCAAACCCTCCAAGTTTCCCCCTTTCTCCTCACCGTAAAACCCGATCTCTGGAAACTCCCTAGATAAGAAATCCCTCAAAAAATCCTCCGATTCAACGTCCGCGTTGGTGACTATATCCCTCAAACCCTTCCCCTCAACCTCCAAACTTCTACCGAAATGTTTTAAGAGGATCTCCCCCGCTTTCTTTGAGGCGTAAATTACGGTTTTTATCAGATCCTTCTCCACGATCATTTTTCTATTTCCCTCTTTACCCTCTGTAATACCCGTGCTGCTACGTGGCTTGCCAAAAAACACTCCTCCACTATCTCATCAAGGCTAATTTTCGGCATCTCCTTTTTTGCTATAGAGCGGTAGATCTTTGAAAAAGTTTCATATTCCTCAGAAAGGATCCTTTCTACGGTTTCCTTTTCCAAGCGCGCCCGGAGGGACTTGAACCCCCAACCTGCGGATTCGTAGTCCGCCGCTCTATCCAGTTGAGCTACGGGCGCAAGGAGAATATTATAAAGCGGGAGTTCCGCCTTAAAATATCCAGCTATGTACGTTTTCCTTTTGTTTCTTTATTTCATCCTTGTTATTATCCTTATTGCGGTGATCCTAATACAGGAGCCGAGGTCAAGCGGTTTGGGGATCTTCGGAGGTGGGGTTGAGAACATAATAGGGGTGAGGTCTGCACCAACATTTTTCACAAATTTAACCGTGGGGCTCGGTGTGGCTTTTGGACTCTTTGCCTTAATTTTATCCCTCCTTTCAGGGGGCGGTAGGGCTACATCCGTTGTGGAAAGGGAGGCGGGTAAGGGAACGATATACAAGCTATTACAAGAGGTGCAAGGGGGTCAGCAACCTGCCCAAAAACGTTAATTACGCTTTTTTCACCAACATCCCAACACCACATAAGGTTCATCTTTTTAACCTATTGAGTAAGAAATTAGAGGGGGATATAAGGTTCTACTTTTTGGCGAAAGGTTCAAAAAAGAGAAGGGGTTGGGAGGATTCTTTAAAGGATGCGGATTTTGATTACGAGATCCTTGATAGCACACCCTTTGAAATAAAAATTTCCGGAGATCCGGGTTATTGGTTCTTCCCGAAAAAATTGCCGAATCTCGGAGAATTCAAAAGGATAGTGATAAGCGGTGGGCTTACCCCAGTTGAGCTCTTTATAGCCCTAAAGGGTATATCCGAGGGGACGGGTTATATAATTTGGTCGGAGGCAACCAGTATATTTGACGGGAATCTCATATTGGGGATTTTAAGGGTACCCATAAGGTTCTTGCTTTTTTCAATGGCGGATCTGGTAGTGTGCGGATCCCCATCAGCGGAGAGACATGCCAAAAAATTGGGAGCAAGGAGGACCCTTTTAAACTTCACGACAACGAACATAAAACCCTTCCTGTACGAAAAGTCCCATACTGGAAAATGCTTAAACTTGGTTTATTTGGGGAGGTTGATAAAGAGGAAGAGGGTGGATACCGTAATAAGGGCGATTGAGGGATTAAGTTGGGTAAAGTTTTATATTGTTGGGGAAGGGGAGGAAAAGGAAAACTTAAGGGATCTTGCGGAAAAATTGAAGGTTCAAGTGGAGTTTATAGGCTGGTTGGATTATAAGTTGGTTCCCAAAATTCTAAGAAAATTCGACATTTTGATTGTACCTTCGGAAGGGGAGGTTTTCGGGTACGTGGTAATCGAGGCTATCGCTTCGGGTGTATTACCCATCGTTTCGGATAAGGTGGGTGCAAAGGATCTACTTTTTGAGGAGATCATATTTAAGGTGGGGGATCCATCCTCCCTCAGGGAAAAGATATTGAACTTTATGGATCCGAGAAAGAGGAATGAATTCGTAAAAAGGCTCAAGGGGGAAAGGCTTCCCTTAGCAACCCCCGAAATTTGGGCGGAAAAGTTCGCAAAAGTCCTAAGGGGGTACCATAGGCGGGTAATATAAGTACCCAAGGCATGAGCTTTGCTTACACTTTCGGTAAGTCCCAAAATGAGTACGGATATGGGATTATGGAGGTTTCCGACGGGTACGTCTTGGTCGGAGAAGGCAAACTTGGTGATGGTGGAAAGACGGATGGGGTAGCTTTTTGTTTGGTACAAAACTTACGGGAAAAATGACCATGATATTCTGAGGTTTCCGTTTATCGCACACGATGGGAACTATGTACACTTTGGATACACGCAACCAAACATCGGAAGAAGACCCATATCCGTTCTTATGTGGGTGAAAGTGTATAACTTTGTTGGAGAATTCTTGGATGTGATAAAAGAAACCAATGGATTCGTTGCGGTAGGATAAGACTTTTTGGGTAGGGGTATATTCGTAAAGTTGGATAACAACGCGGATATCACCCTTATGAAAATTTACTCCCAAGGTACCCTATATGGGGTTTATCCGGATGGGAGTGGGGGATATGTATTGGTGGGACAAAAAAACAACGACGGTTGGGTTTTAAGGGTGGATGGGAACGGGGATGTTATCTGGTCAAAAACTTACGGTGGTACGAACCTTGATGTCTTAACCGACGTTTTCGTATCGGGAAGTCATATATTCGTCGATGGTTCTACTCGATCCGCTGGGGCGGGAAATTGGGATGCTTGGATCCTGAAGTTGAATTTAAACGACGGTTCTGTTGAATTTTCAAAAACTTACGGGGGTTCGGCGGATGAGGAGGTAAGGAGTCTTATGCCGAAAGGGTCAGGCGTAATGGTCCTTGCGTACACTAAGAGCTGGGAAGCGGGTGGAACGGATTTTTGGGCGTTTGAGATAGACGGAAATGGGAACCTATTATACTCGGCTACTTACGGTGGAAACGGTGATGATATCCCGTATATGGGAATAAACACGAGCGATGGAGGTTATATATTTGTTGGAACATCCCAAACCCCATCTTTCTCCTCGGGTAGGGCTTACGACTACTTTGTTGTAAAAATAAGCCCGGGAGGATATTCCTGTATAAGGA
>JBMSAP010000067.1:0-2338 GCA_049414445.1 Candidatus Caldipriscus sp.
GGCAAAAGTTGGGATCAAAACCTTTCGCCGTAAGAGGATTTGCAAACTAATATTTCCTTACCCTTGTATTCAAAATATATGCCCCGCATCCACCAAAAATTTCAACCCATCAACGGGGAATTGTATGGAGGACTTTGAGAATGGGGTGGAGGGAATTTTTTCATCCCCCCACCCAAGTTTTTTTATCTCACTATCACCGTCCTGTAAAGGTTATGCCCCTTAACCCTGAAGATGTATGCCCCCTTCTTCAACTCAACAAATGCGCTCCTATCTACCTCTAACCCTTTCACCTTCCTACCATCGGGTGTGTATATCTCCACAAACACTTTCCTTCCAGTCTCAACTTTCACCCCTCCCTTCACAGGAGAAACAAGTAGATATACTCCTCCAATGTTCCTATCCTCTCCAACCTTTAGTTCCTCATCCTCTCCAAGAATTCCACAACCTGAAACTGGAGTGGGAGAGTCAAGAACGTAAAACCTTGATCCAGCAGAAGCACTATTTGGACCCACAATTATTTCCATACATCCATCATTATCAACATCCGCAATTGCCAAACCTTCAAACCCTACACCAGCAGGATTATTCCAAGTCCATTCCACAGTTCCAGTCGCACCGTCAAGAACTATTAGGTGGTTTGGACAGCCACAAGGTCCAAATCCATTATGATATGACGTCAAAACAACTTCTAAAGCTCCATCACCATCTATATCCCCTATCTTACGACTTGCACTTTGAGAATTTGCTGCTACATTTCTATAACTCCATAGTGTTGAACCATCTGTACCCCTCAAAGCATAAACGGTACGCTGATTATAACACCCTATCAAAATTTCCCTAAGACCATCCCCATTTAAATCGGCTATTGTGGGCGAATTCTTGTTACCTCCTGTACAGAGAAGTGTTCTTTGCCAATATAAGTTTCCGTTATGTCTAAGGGCTATCACACCTCCTCCCTCGTAAAATACTACAACCTCTAACTGTCCGTCGTTATCAAGATCAGCGAGAGCAACATTACCAAAGTCGGAGATAGGATAGCTCCAAACAAAAGTACCATTCGTTGCCCTTAAAGCAAAAACTCGCCAACCAGTACTACTACTGTACCCAACAAAAACTACCTCCAAAGTACCATCATTACCCAAATCGCCTACAGCTACGTTGGAATAGCTATAACCTGCTGGGTATGTCCATAAAAGGGTTCCGTTCCCTCTAAAGGCGTAAGTGGTATGGCTTGAAGATACAAAAATTTCACCTATCCCATCACCATCAATATCAGCTATTGCGGGAGCAGCAGCCCAGGAAACAATTCCCAGAGGAGCACTCCAAATTATGCTTCCATTTGTACCAGAAAGGACATAAAGACGATCGGTAGCATCTACAGTCACCGCTATTTCAAGCCCCGGCCTCGTAGGATCAAGCTCACCTACCGCTACGGAAAATGAACCATAAGCACTACTTGATATCAGTGGACTACTCCACAGTAACGAACAGTCAGTTCCACGAAAGGCGTATACACGACCATATTCAACAGCGGCTAACACTATCTCGTTTGAGCCATCACCGTTTATATCCGCAACAATCGGATCACCCTCCGCGGTAGCAAAGGTATTGAAACACTTAATATAAGGTCCCGTCACCGCACCCCTCAGACGCTGTAATCCCCTCAAAGACGCCGCACCATGATGCATCATCCACGTACCTACAGCCGCATCAAGCGGTGGCAACTGCCCGTACCCCAATACGGGCAGTAAACTTATGCTCATTGCTGTTAAGATAACCCGTTTCATATATCACCTCCTCGACAAGGATTATAATGGGGTAAAACTTAATTTTGGGGTAAAATTACCCTTAACCAACATCCCCTTGACCCTTCAACAAAAACCCTAATTGCCTCCCTCCTAAGATTCTCCCCCAAATTTAAAACCTTCTCCTTTGAGGACAGCAGATTTCTTAACCTTTCAATCAAAACCTTGATGTCCCCGCAGAAGACGTCGTAAGTTATCCCTTCTACCCTTACATTCAGGGATAAAACGGGCGTTCCACAGAGCATTGCCTCCAAAATTACGTTTGGGATCCCTTCCGATTCCGAGGTATTCACCAAAACCCAAGAACTTGACATTAACTTTAAAGTTTCTTTTCTGGGGAGCTTCCCAAAAAATTTCAAGTTTCCCGGCCTGTCCCTTATAAGTTCCTCATTGCCGTATCCTACCATAAGGAATTCGCATTCGGGAAATTCTTTGGCAAGATTAATAAAAATCTTTGGGTTTTTGTTTTCGTCCAATCTACCCACCCATATTACCGTGGGTTTTTCAAACTTTTCAAACTTTTCCGAAATTTC
>JBMSAP010000068.1:0-2056 GCA_049414445.1 Candidatus Caldipriscus sp.
CCGTAAGTTTTAGCCCAGATTATGTTTCCGTTCGCATCCGTCTTGATGAGGAAAATATCATAATTGCCCGCACCGAGGCGAAGGAAGTTGTCCAACCCGCCAAGATGTATCCACCATCGGATGTCTGTTGAACGGAATAAGCTACATCATTACCTGTTCCCCCATAGGTTTTAGCCCATTGTACGTTCCCATTCGCATCAGTCTTGATAAGGAGAATATCACCGCCCGCACCGAAGGACCATGTATAACCCGCCACTATATATCCACCATCGGATGTCTGTCGAACGGAATAAGCTCCATCATCACCCGCTTCTCCGTAAGTTTTAGCCCATTGAACGTTTCCGAATGCATCCGTCTTGATGAGGAAAATATCATACCAGCCCGCACCGAAGGAAAGTGTCCCACCCACCACTATGTATCCGCCGTCGGATGTTTGTTGAACGGAATAGGCCCAATCATCGCTTGTTCCCCCATAAGTTTTAGCCCATTGTACGTCTCCGTTCGTACCAATCTTGATGAGGAGAATATCCCAACCGCCTCCACCGAGGTAAAATGTCCTACCCGCCACGATATATCCACCGTCAGATGTCCGTTGAACGGAACGAGCTTCATTATAACCTGGTCTCCCGTAAGATCTGACGAATCTTACCTGGGCGAAAGCGTACTCTGTGAATAGGGCGACGAGGGACACACTTAAGGGGGCTAACATTAGCCCCCTAACCCATAGCGCGGAAGTGCGTAAAAGGTACCTTTTCATGGTACGGGTATTATAAGGCTGCCCCAAAAAATTTACAAGCTGTGCAAAGGGTTAGTCCCACTTGGTAATAGTAAAACAGAGCGAGGATCAATAAAAAAAGGGGGCGGGCTTTCACCCACCCCCCAAAGGTTTTAAGGGTTTTTTTATCTGATTATCACCCTTTCCCTTATTACCTTTCCACCCGAGACAACCTCAACAAAATACACACCCCTTGAAAGCTCAAGCTTAACCTCGTTCTTACCCTTCACAGACTTAACCATAACCCCGCTCACATTATAAACCTTCACCTCAAACTCTCCAGATTTGCTAACCTTTATACCACCTTTGTATGGCGTTATAAGACCACTTACAGGTTTGCATGATTCGGAGATTCCAACATTATCATCGAAGGATAAGACACAGACTTGGGAAACTGTTAAGGTTGGGGATGTAATGGTTGGAGATGGAGATCCAGGTGTGAGGCTTGGAGAAGAAACGGAAGGAAAAGGTGTAGTTACCGTTGGTGAAGGTGTTGTTACCGTTGGGGTTACATTTCGAACTATTCCACACGAACCTATCTCCCCGTTCGCATCCGTCTTCACAAGGAAAATATCCCAATTGCCCGCACCGAAGGAGTGTGTCAAACCCGTCACTATGTATCCGCCGTCTGAGGTCTGTTGAAAGGAAGAAGCCCCCTCATCACCTAATCCCCCGTAAGTTTTAGCCCAATGTACATTCCCGAATGCATCAGTCTTGATGAGCAAAATATCGTTCCCGCCCGCACCGAAGGAAGTTGTAGTACCTGCCAATATATATCCACCGTCAGATGTCCGTTGAACGGAACGAGCTTGTTCCCACCATGTTCCCCCGTAAGTTTTAGCCCATTGTACGTTCCCGTTCGCATCAGTCTTCACAAGGAAAACATCACCCCAGCCCGCACCGAAGGAACGTGTATAACCCGCCAAAATGTATCCACCGTCTGATGTTTGTAGAACGGAAAGAGCATAATCATCACCTGTTCCTCCGTAAGTTTTAGCCCATTGTACATTCCCGAATGCATCAGTCTTGATGAGGAGAATATCCCTAATACCCGCACCGAAGGATTCTGTCCAACCCGCCACTATGTATCCGCCGTCGGATGTTTGTTGAACGGAAAAAGCCCTATCGTCACCCGCTCCCCCGTAAGTTTTAGCCCAGATTATGTTTCCGTTCGCATCCGTCTTGATGAGGAAAATATCATAATTGCCCGCACCGAGGCGAAGGAAGTTGTCCAACCCGCCAAGATGTATCCACCATCGGATGTCTGTTGAACGGAATAAG
>JBMSAP010000069.1:0-18276 GCA_049414445.1 Candidatus Caldipriscus sp.
CCCACAGGCAGGTCCTTGATGCGGTGGAGGTTATAGTAAAAAAGGACGCACACAAGCATCTTTACGAACACCTTAAGGATTATGACCCAGAGGGGGAAATTTTAAAAATTGGGGAGGAGATAAAGTCCCTTGAAGAAGAAAAGAGGGAAACTTTGGCGGATATTTACATATCCCAACTTGCAGAGGGGGTTTCCAACATCCTAATCAAAAAGTACCTTTCCTAAGGCTTTCCAGATATTTCGCCACCGCCTTGGGAACGAAGGGCCTTATATCCCCACCTAGGGAAAAGATCTCCTTTACGAAGGAGGATGAAAGGTAGGCAAATTGCTCTGAAGAAAGCAAAAATATGGTTTCCATCTCATCATAGAGTTTCTTATTTATCCAAGCCATCTTAAGCTCGTAATCGTAATCGGATACCGCCCTTAGACCCCTTATAACCGTCCTTATCCCGAGTTTCTTCAAAAAATCCACCAAAAGTCCCTCAAACTCCATTACACTTACGTTTTTTAGATGACTTACGCTTTCGATTATTAAATTTTTCCTCACCTCAATTGGTAAAAGGGGTTCCTTATGCCTCGGATTTGCAACCGCTATTATTACATCATCAAATATCTTTACCGCCCTTTCAACGATATCAAGGTGCCCTAACGTGAAAGGGTCAAAAGTTCCAGGATATACCGCCCTCTTTAACATCAGAAAACCTCCCCTCCTAGGGGTACATCCCTATCCGGACCTATTAAAACCACCCTTCCTTCTTCATCCGGAACTCCCAAAACCAAAACCTCGGATATTACCCCCGCTATGTTTTTGGGTTCAAGGTTGGTGGCGCATATCACCAGCCTTCCAATGAGATCCTCAACTTTGTAAAGGTCGGTAATTTGTGCGGAGGAAGTCTTTATCCCATAAGGGCCGAAGTCTATCTTTAAAACGTAGGCTGGCTTACGGGCTTTTGGGTGGGGTTTTGCCTCCACTATCCTCCCCACCCTCATTTCCAGTCCCTTTATCATCCTTACCCTCCTTTTTGGGCGGTTTCCTCCTCGTAAATACCTCAACTTTCAGAGAATTCTCGTTATCCCACCTATCAAAAACCCTAATTTGAATAGTATCGGGTAGATAAAACTCACCCTCTTCTGTCAGGTTAATTAAAGTATCCAAAACCACCCTCTTTCCCCTCAAATTGTACACCCCCATCAAATTTCCCCCTCTAAAAATCTCAACTTTATAAACCCCAGAATTATCCTGAGCTTCAAGACTTAACCTAAAGCTCCCTTTTAAAGTATCACCAAAACCAGGAGAGAAAACTACCATCCTTGGTGGATCAAACTCACCTTTACCGGGGGGAGGAAATTTTTTTGCGCATCCGATCAAGGGAAAAATAATTATACTAAACCTTAGCCTCAATTTTCCATCTAAGAATTGCCCCAACGGACCCCGCTATCGCCTTTCTTAGCCTCTCCGTATTTGCCACCTCCACCCTACCGTTCAAACTCAAAACGTGATCTATAAGCTTGTTTACTATGTCGGGGGTTAGAACCTTTTTGTCGGAGGGTGTAGGGCAACCTCCCAATCTCCCGTAAAACTCCGAAGGGTGGCATACAAAACCTTCTTCGTGATAGTCCGGATCCACTATAAGGATCTCCACGTTTCCCAAAAGGGCCATATTTATGGTGGGTTGCAACCCCCTTACCGCCATCTCCAAGGCGAGGCTTTCTTCAAACCTATTTGCAATTTCATTCTCTTCCTCAAGGTCTATTTCCCTTATTTTGTCAAGAAGGAGCTCAAAAACCTGATTTTTGTTTGTGGGATGGGGTATTTCAAGGGTACCTTTGAACGTCCTAGCGACGTATGGGTGAAGGTAAGAGCGCACCAAGGAGATAAGCTTTTCATCCGTTGAAGATAAAAACAGGTTATCAAACTTTTCCTTCTTGTAAATCTCAAATATTTCGTTTGCCACGAATTTTGCGAGCCTACTGTCCTCTTCCGCCTTAAGCATCTCAAAGTGTTTTGCTCCCGTGGTCCTGTAAGCCGCTACATTTCCTACAGCGTACCTAAATGTTGAGGGCCTTTCCAACCAAAGGGTAAAATCTTCCTTTTCCTGAATTGTTACGAAATTCTTCGTGTCCACCAAGAAAATGTTCAAATGTTTCTTGCCAAAATCAACTATGAGGTTTTTCCCGAAGTCCGTCTCTATGGCATACATCTCCCTCTTGTATGGCTCAGTATCCACGACAAGGGCATCTCTATATACGAAGGGTAATTTGTGAGCTTCCCAAATCCCTTCTTTTCCGTTTGAGAATATCGCTATACCCCTTCCCCCCTCAAGGCTCTTCGGATAGGATATAAAATCTTCTATCCTATCAAAATCCGAAAAAACCCCCTCATAATCCCTTTCATCCAACCCCTTTTCTTTTATGAATTCCTTAAATCCCCTAACGAGGTTTTTGAACCTCAGAAGATACCTTGGTGGCCTATCCGCCCTATCCTCGGGAAGGAGCCTCAAATAAACGCTAACGTAAAACATAGAGTGTATTCTAAGGTGGGAAGGCTTCAATATATGATTTCTATCTCCTCGACATTCAAAATTACGCTTGCCCCCATATAACGTATAATCCATTTCTTTGGAAATTTTACGGGTTCCATGGAGTAGTTTAAAAGTTTGGCACTTATCCCTTCCCCCCTAAACTCCTCTATCCTATCTCCCACAACCTTCAGGTAATGCCCATCCTTTCCCGATATTTCAAATGTGTCCCCGACAAGGCGCATTCTCCGATCTTGAAAATTCCCTCGCTTGAACATACTAAGGGAAATTAGAAAAGTTGCTCCATCGTCCAACCTCACAAAGATACTATCCCCAGCCTTGTATATTTTGAATTTCCCGCTTTTTGTGTTTATAAAAAACCTCATCTCGTAAGTTCCCGAAGTTACAAAGTTTGGCATCTTCTTTATCCTATCTGCAAGTCCGTTTATCTCTATTTCCGTTAATAATACCTTTTCCCTGTTTTTGGGGCAGGAGAATGCGCTAAAAAGTAATATAAAGCCTAAAATTCGCGTTAAAGTAATCATATTTTCCAATACCCGCATTGATGGGTTCCCCAGTCGCGGAAATTAACGAGTTACCATCGTTTATCTGCCTTTTGTATCTCAATTTAAGCCTCAAATAGAGGTTTTGGGAAACAGCCTTTGATACGCTCAAATAAACCTTTGAACCCCTGCTGTAAAGGAAATCTATCCCATCATCCTCAAAGATCCATAAAGAAGGTCCCGAGCTTGTCCATGTTGCCAAGCCCGTATTTATTTTCGTCCCGCTTGCAAATGGGAATTCGTAAAAGGTACTCAAAAAGGTCCCGGATGAGGGTTTTAAGGTGCCCGCTTTGAACTCGGAATACCTGGCTTCTATCCCCGCAATTGAGGATGCGTCGGTAATAAAGAAGAACCTCACAGCGCTTTCGGTGGATCTTGAAAGATAAGGGGATCCGTACCTTATATCTACCCTATCCAGATACCTCCTCCATAATCTAACCCTGAAGGACCAAAGTACCCTCCATTCAATCTCCGCATGCAACCTTACGTTTGTTTGCCCATCGGTTTTATCCCTCCAATAATCCAAATATACCCTTGGGAGTATTATGTTCTGGAAAAGCCTATCCCTAACTTGGACAAATATCCCTTCCTCGGGTTTGGGTAAGGGAAGGTCAGCTAAATTTGTTGCCAACGGATCCAGAACCCTATAGGAGTACCTAAAATCCGTCCTCTCAAATCTGTTGTCCTCTTTGAAGGGCCTCGCGTACGGATTTGAATAGGAGGTGGAGTAATTCCTGTAAACAACATCCACAGTTTTACTACCCCTGCTCCATTTCGCTATAAAGAGATAAGAGGGTTTAAAGTTTTCAAAATTTCCCGCAATATCACCTCTAAATTCAAGATCCCCCAAAAGCCCCATATAAGTAAGACCTAAATACCTCTGCCTCCTTGAAGTGTCTATTTTAAATGATGGATCATATTGCCAGCCGTTGTTGAAGGTGTAGGAGTAATAGGGTATTGTTAAGCTACCCCAATCCCCGCTGAAAGGCTCGTCATATTCTATCTGGAAGTACATTACTCCAAAGCCAAAACCAAGAGGATTTATATAGTTGAACCCACCTCCCAAGATCCTTTCCCCTATCACCTTTGAATAAATTCTTGGGACAAACTCGCTTGAATAGTAAAACAAGGGTCTTCCCGCGGTATCAACCAACCCATCCTTTTTACTCCTTGAATAAATAAAGAATGGAGAGAAATTGAAAAAGTTCCCCCAAACTCCAACCCCCCTAAGATTAAAAGTATTCCCGTAGATTACATCGGGCATAAGACCTATGACCTTCTCGTAAACCCTATCCCCAAGGTTTTCGGAAGATTCAAATATTAACCCGTTCCCAAAGGAAAACCTGTAATCTCCCACCAAAACCCTAAGGTTTTGCGAATTATACCCAAAAAAGAACTTGTTGTAAATTTGATATTTCTCCCACCTATAAAACCCAAAATCAAACCTTTCGTAAAGCCTGAAGATCCCCCTGACGCTATATCCGAGCCTTGGTACAAGTTTCAGATCGTTATACTCAAGCCTTAGCCTTTCTATGAGTTTATTTATGCTTTCATCCGACCATCCCCCCTGCCTTAGCAAATTTCTGTTCCTCGAACTTATTCCAGTATCGGAAAGTTGGTTTATGGCTGAAGCAAAGAAGGAAGAGGGGTCATAAGGGTAATTGTTTATGAGGGTATAAAATGATACGAATCCCCTAAAAGGTTTAAATTCTTCCCTAAAAGTTACAAAATTTCGGAGGTTTCTATAGGCAAAATAGGAGAGACCTGGGGTGGACCTTAAATCCCTCAAGGAGTTTATTTTCGTAATCTCCCTCCACTTGATCACCGCCAATGCATCCTTAAAGGAAACCCCGTATATGTTCATAAGTTCATAAACGCTAGCTTTATTCGGATTTATGGGGTTTCCACCCAAGAAGATCCAATATCCCCTGCTTAGATCCGATGGACTTTCCTCCCTAACGCTCTTGGATATCACATCCGATATCCTTCCCCCCAAATTCACCGTATCCATCTCCTCGGGGGAGTTTAAGACGAGAGAATCCACCACCTTTGCGAAAATTTCATCCGTAACCCCCGGAACATTCCTAAGTTCATATATACTTTCAAACTCCCCCCTTAACTGCCTGTATTTATAGACGCTATCCGCAATATCCGGGGGGAATATCCTTCTAAGATCTTCAAGGCTTGCGTTGTTCAAGGAGATATAAGAAAACAAGAAGAACATAAGAGAATATT
This sequence comes from Candidatus Caldipriscus sp., assembly GCA_049414445.1. Lineage (GTDB taxonomy): Bacteria > Hydrothermota > Hydrothermia > LBFQ01 > LBFQ01 > Caldipriscus. Next base: position 5,317 of record JBMSAP010000069.1, read on the forward strand.
CTAAAGTCGAAAACCCCTCACCCGTATAATACCCGCACTATGGAAGAGCTTATAAGGAAGGTTGAGGAGGAGGGAATTAGAAAGGATTTGCCGGAAATAAAGGTTGGTGATACGGTAAAAGTTCATTGGAAAATCTTGGAGGTGAAGGAAGATCCGAAAAAGAAGACGAAGGAGGTTAAATCCAGGACGCAGGTTTTTGAAGGCGTGGTTTTGGCTATGCAGGGTAGGGGTATAAGTAAAAGGATAGTAGTGAGAAAAATTAGCTATGGGGTTCCCGTTGAAAGGATCTTTCCTATACACTCCCCCTACCTTGAGAAAATAGAGATAGTTTCCAGGGCAAAGGTTAGGAGGGCGAAGCTTTACTATCTTAGGGAGAAGATAGGTAAGGAGGCGAAGCTCAAAACCCTCCGTGAGGAAAATAAAAGGTAAAGGTTCGGAGGATAGGGTAGAGGTATTTTTGAGGGAAAAGGGTTTTAGGATCCTTGCGAGGAATTATAGAAAGGTTTTTGGGGAAATTGATATAATAGCCGAAAAAGAAGGGGAGGTGTGGTTTTTGGAGGTTAAGACCGTGAATAAAAATTTTCCACCGATTGACAAGATTGATAAGAGGAAAATTTTGAGGATGGTGAAAGTTGCGGAAACTTTTATGGCAGAAAGGGAGATAAACCTCCCATCAAGGCTTTTCTTGGTTGAGGTGGATGAGGATATAAAACTTACGGAGATAGATGCTTGGTGAGATCTTAAGGTGGAGACCCAAAAGGTTGATCTTTTTTCCCGAAAGGGGTCTGCTTCAGGTGGATTTTGAGGACGGAAAGTTCCATAGGGATATCCCCGAAAAGCTTGAAGATTACGAAAACATATTGATCTTAAGATATTCGGGGAACTTATATTCCTTTAGGATCTATGCCCTACTTTGGGAGGAGGTAGAGTTCTATATAAAGAGGGGGGTAAAGGTTGAGGAGTTCAGGGGCAGTTTGATAGAAAGGTGGGGAAAGCACTTGAAGGGTTGGGATTTTGAAGAAGTGGATAATATTATAGGGAAAGTGTATATTGCACATAGGGATGCGGAGAGGGGGAACATACGGTTTGTTAGGATAGGGGAAGAAATAAAGAAACTCAAGTTCCCCCCGAGAAAGAATTTCTTGGCGGTTTTTAAGGGGGAACAAGGTTTTCAAATTGCGATTAAGTTCTTGAAAGGATTCTTTGAGGGGGTAAAGGCACAATTCAGATCCTCTGAGAAGATGAATCTCCTTGAAAATTACGCGATAAAAGTCATGGGTGATTCGGTGATTATAGTTGATGTCCGTAGGGCGGCCTTTAGGGTGATATTCGATAAACTTATGGGGGGAAGGTTCTACACGAGGAACTTATCTATCCCCTTAGAGATAAAATTACCCGAAAAGGTGAGGGAAACTTTGCAAAAGTTTGGATTTGGATTCTCCGGCGAAAGGCTCGTTTCGGTACCAGACCTTCCTGTTAACATTTCCATTGAAATCCTTGAAAATTTTGCCAAGTTTTCCCAAAACTTGGAAGATGAAGAAGTAATAGTAAGAAACTTGGCAAGGTTCCTTTCAGGAGGCAGACTGAAAGATGAGGAAGTTCTCCTTTCCGAACTCTTTATGTGCAACAACCCATATTATGACCCTGAGGGTAAGGTTATAACGATGATGATCCCTTTGGAAGAAATAAGGGAATACTTTGATGGGTAATTTTTATCCGCTTTAGAATAGAGAAATCGTATGGAAAAGGGAAACAACTCTTTTATCGTTAGTTTGTTGATATGGGGGGGATTACTCCTTTTGGGTTTCCTTGCTTTGCAATATCTTACGATTCAAAGCGTCCAATTTGCTGAAATTTCTTATAACACCTTCGTTGAGCAAGCGAATATGGGGAACTTGGATAGCTTGGTGGTTACAGATGGTGAGGCAACGGGGACTTTCAAGCAATCCGTGAATATTGGAAATAGGCAAGTTAAGAACTTCCGAATATATTTGCCTTTCAAGGATGAGAGATTGTTTAGGGATCTGGTTGAAAGTGGGGTTGTGGTGAAATTTAAGCCACGCCAAATATGGATGGATGTAATAATAAGCTACCTACCATGGATATTAATCCTTGTTTTCCTATGGTTCCTGATGTTTCGCCAGGTAAATGGGAACGTAAATAGGGCTTTTGATTTTGGGAAAAGCAGGGCAAAGATATACACGGAGGACAAACCCAAGGTAACCTTTGATGATGTTGCGGATGCCAAGGAGGCAAAGGAAGAACTCAAGGAAATCGTGGATTATTTAAAAAATCCGCAAAAGTACGCGTCAATAGGGGCCAGGGTACCCAAGGGTGTTCTACTTGTTGGACCTCCGGGAACGGGTAAGACCCTCCTTGCCAGGGCTATAGCGGGGGAAGCGGGCGTACCTTTTATCTCTATCTCCGGCTCGGAATTCGTTGAGATGTTCGTGGGTGTTGGGGCGGCAAGGGTAAGGGATCTATTTGAAAAGGCTAAAAAACTTGCCCCAGCTATAGTGTTCATTGATGAGATAGATGCGGTGGGGAGGGTGAGGGGGGCGGGGATAGGTGGGGGGCATGACGAGAGGGAGCAAACCCTTAACCAGCTTTTGGTTGAGATGGACGGTTTTGAACCCGGAACGGGGATAATAGTTTTGGCGGCTACAAATAGACCCGATATTTTGGATCCCGCCCTTTTAAGGCCCGGAAGGTTTGACAGGATAGTGGTGGTAGACAGGCCGGATGTTGAAGGTAGGTATGAGATATTAAAGGTTCACGCGAGGAAGGTTAAACTTGCAGAAAATGTTGATCTTAAGAAGATAGCGAAAATTACGCCGGGATTTTCGGGTGCGGATTTGGCAAACGTCATAAACGAGGCGGCGCTTTTGGCGGCAAGGAAAAACAAGAAATTCGTTGAGCAGGAAGATCTTGAGGAAGCTGTGGATAAAGTGATGATAGGGATCGCAAGGGAGGGGGCTTTAAGCCCTGAGGAGAAGAGAAGGGTTGCGTATCACGAGGCAGGGCATGCAATACTCTCAAAGCTTTTGCCCAACGCGGATCCCGTCCATAAGGTATCCGTAATACCCAGGGGTATGGCGCTGGGGGTTACGGTCGCGATCCCCGAAGAAGATAAAAGGCTTATGACTAAGGAATACCTTGAGGATATGATCACGGTGCTTATGGGGGGAAGGGTTGCGGAGAAGCTTGTATTTGGAAACCTATCAACTGGAGCGGCCAACGACCTGGAAAGGGTGACCGAAATAGCGAGGAAAATGGTGACGGAGTGGGGGATGTCGGAAAGGCTTGGACCGACAACATTCGGAAAGACGCAGAGGGAAGTTTTTCTCGGCAGGGATTTGGGACTTAAAACCCCGATATCCGAAGAAACCTTAAGGATCATAGACGAAGAGATAAAGAGGATAGTTGAGTGGGCGGAAAGGAGGGCGGAGGAGATCCTAAAAGAAAACATAGAAAAACTACACAGGCTTGCCCAGGTTTTGCTGGAGAGGGAGACGATAAGCGGTGAAGAGCTTGATAAAATAATTATTAAATAAAGATGATAAAGAAGACCTTCCAGAGAATAGTAAATCCTAAGAGCCAGAACATAAGGATTGACCAGTACCTCTTTATAAGCGGGTGCGGGCTTTCAAGGACAAAAATCAGGGAAATAATAGAAGAAGGTAAGGTTTTGGTAAATGGTAGGAAGGTTAGACCGAGCTATAGGGTGAAGGCGGGGGATGTAATAATTGCGGAGTTTGAGGTTGAGGAGAAGCCCGACATCATAATTCCAGAAGAGAGGGATGTGAGCATAATATACGAGGATGAAGATGTTATAGTGATAAATAAACCGGCGGGGGAGGTGGTTCATCCTGCAAAGGGGCATTTCACGGGGACAATAGTAAACGCCCTATATCATAAACTCTTAAACGCACCTGGGGCTGAAAGGAAAAGGCCCGGGATCGTTCATAGGTTGGATAAGGACACCTCCGGCGTTATGGTTATAGGAAAGAGCGAAAAGGCGGTTAGGGAACTTGCGAGGCAAATGGCCCTTAAGGTTGCCAAGAGGATATACCTTGCGGTTGTTTGGGGAAACCTCGAAAAAGGCGGAACGATAACCGCCCCCATAGGTAGGCATCCAATCCATAGGGAAAGGATGGCAGTAACCGTAATAAACTCAAAGCCTGCCATAACGGATTATGAGCCTTTGGTCGTTTTTGATTTTGCTACACTGTTAAAGGTTAGCTTAAAGACCGGTAGGACACACCAGATAAGGGTGCATATGGAATATTTGGGTTATCCCATAATTGGGGATCCCGTATATTCGGGGAGGGATATGGGGAAGATAAAGGAGGTTTTGAAGGGGAAAAAGGCTCCAGTTGAGGATGTACTAAGGATTATGAACAGGCAAGCCCTACACGCATGGAAGCTCAGGTTTATACATCCCAGAACGGGAAAGGAGATGGAGTTTATTGCCCCAATCCCAAAGGACATGGCTGAACTATTCGCGTTTTTAAAAAAGTATCCAAAAAGTGATCAAACGCCCTTATAATACCCACCTTGATTGCCCCGCTAGCTCAGCCCGGTAGAGCAGCGGATTCTTAATCCGTGGGTCGGGGGTTCAAATCCCTCGCGGGGCACTTATGATAGCGGTAATATCATACCTATCAAACACGGGCGCAGGGGGATACTTTGACATATTTGACTGGAGGGCCTCCACCGAGAAGCTCGTCTCCGGGGGATACCTAAACTACCTTCAAACCACGATATACGCGGGCCAGATATGGAGTAGCCCTTACGGTATACAGGAGTTCCTCTTCGGTTGGGGTTCAATAAATGTGGTTCCCATAAGAAGGCTGGAGCTCTTCACGACGATAAAGGGTATGAACTGGCTTCCCGATACCGCGATATCCCCACAGAGAAGGTGGTTCGGAGGAGTAAGGGACTTTGATTTCGGCCTTAAGTATCAGTTCGTTGAAAGGAGGAGTTGGGGCATATCTTTCCTTTTGAATGGGACGATAGCAACGGGTGAGAGGCAGTCTACGAACCTATGCGTACCCCCCGATTGTAGCATGTACCAAGATTCAATAAAGGTTCGCGAGGGTTTGCATGGGGCGCGTATAGGTTTGGCGGGCGGATACGATTTTGTAAGGGAGCTTTGGTCGCTGAGGATATTACTTAACGGTGCCCTTGGATTCGGATACAACGTCGATAGTAGGAGTTTTGGTTTAACGAGCACCCCGCTTTTCTTGGGCTTTGGATTGTTCACAGCTTATTACGACCTTGATGCCGGCTTTGAGATCAAATATTACGGTCCGATATCCTTCAATCCCGATTTCGTTTTCGTCACACCTATGGCGAGGTATAAATTCTTCAATGGGGGACTTGCCCTTTCCGCGGGAACCAACCTAACTTGGAACTATTATACCAACAGGTACTACCTTACTCCCAAAGATCCCAAGAAGTGGGAGTGGAACTGGGAGCTGTTTGTAGGGATGCACGTATCCCCCGCAAGGATAGCTGAGAGGATATATCAGCCCTTCCCTGGAGGTGGGATCGGTGGTCCCGGTATGGGTATCTTGGTTCCCCAAGGGGAAGTTGGAGTTGCAACCCTACTCGTTATAGTCGTTGATTCCCTTACGGGTAAGCCCATAAGCGGGGCGGATATAAAAATTGTGGGTAAAATAAGCAAGGAGGCGAAAACCGACCAGGCGGGAACCTACAGGGACGATTCCCTCCCAAGGTCCAACTACCTCCTAAGCATATCAAAGTCGGATGAAGGTTATCAACCCGTTGACGTAGGAGTCGCCCTACAAACTGACGCGGTTGTGAAGGTTAAGCTTAAGAAGAAACTTTCAAGGAAACCTCAGCTTGTCGCAACGGTTTACTTTGATACGGACAAAACTATCATAAAGTCACAATATCAAAGGGACCTTGATAAGGTAGGACAGATGCTGGTGGAAGAGCCTTACGCCAAGGTTGTAATAAGGGGCCATGCGGACAGGAGGGGTGGTGCGTTCTACAACGAGCTCCTTTCCAGGAAGAGGGCGGCGGCGGTTAAGGAGTACCTGATGAGGCAGTTTGACCTTTCTGAAGACAGGTTCATCATGGAGAACTACACGATTTTTGAGCCTACGGGTAAGGGACTTGCAAAAGACAGGAGGGTTGAGGTTTACATACTCCTACCCGAAAGAGAATAAATAGTTGATAGGGGTAGTAGCATCAAAGTTTAACGAACTTATAACCGCGAGGCTGGTAGAGGGATGCGTTGGGGAGCTGGAAAAGGAGGGGTTGGAATATAGGGTATTCTGGGTACCCGGCACATTTGAGATACCATACCTTATATCGAAGCTTTACTCGCAAGGTACGTATAAGGGTTTTGTCGCCATAGGTTGTATAATTAAGGGGGAGACGGAACATTGGAAATTTCTTTCAAGCGCCGTGATATCCAGCCTCGCGGCTTTCTCTATGGAAAAAGTTATACCGATAACACACGCCATACTTACGGTGGAAAACCTTGAGCAGGCATTGCATAGGTCTGGTGGGAAGTTGGGAAACAAAGGGAAGGAAGCGGCAAGGGCCCTAATTGAGCTTTTAAGATTACCTTAATTTCATTTTTTTGACATTTCTAAGGTGTTCGGAATAGCTCCTACTAAAATAATGATACCTACCATCCTTTGAGGAGAAGAACAGGTAATCCGTTTTCGCCGGGTTTAGAACCGCGTATATTGAGGATGCGGTGGGCGAGCAGATGGGGGTGGGTGGAAGCCCAGGATACCTATACGTGTTATACGGGTTATCAACCTTTATTTCCCTGTAGGATAGGATCTTTGGGGGATTTTCAAGGATGTACTTTACGGTGGGATCCGCGGCCAAATTCATACCCTTTTTCAACCTGTTTAGGAATACGGAGGCTATCAGGGGTTTTTCCTCCTCAACCACCGCTTCCTTTTCAACTATTGAGGCTAAGATCAGAACCTCGTAAGGGTTTAAACCAACATTTTTAGCGTTTTCCTCAACTTTCAAGGAATCCCAAACTTTTTTAAACTTTTTCAGGGGTTCAATAAATACTTCTTCTTCCGTTATTCCATAATCCAAAAAGTAGGTCTCAGGATACAAGAACCCTTCAAGGGACCTTTTACCCCTTAAAAAATCAAATCCCATTTCCGCCAACTTTGATATAAAGGTGCTATCCTTGGAAAGGGATAAAAACCTCGATGGATCCAAAGAAACATCCTCAAGTTTCTTGGCTATATCCCTAAGGTTTTCCCCCTCCTTTATGGTTAGGCGAAAGTAAGAAACCTGTGGTCCCTCCCTCAAGCTCAGGAGTACCCCTATTTCCCCCTGCCCCTTAAAGAACCTGTACTTACCCGGTTTTATGGATCTTTCCACCCCCGAGATCTTCATAAGGGCTTTGAGCAAAGTAGGGTACCTGATAACCCCCTTTTCTCTCATCTCCTCAAGAATAGAGCTTAATCTCTGTCCCCTTTTTATCACAATAAAAACCTCCTCCCTATTTCCCCTTGAGCACGAAAAGAATAATATGGACAAAAGGAGGGTAATCATAATATCAACATTGCATCCCCATAAGAAAAGAACATATAATCCCTTTTAAGGGCCTCCTCATATGTGATTTTCACCTTATCCCAACCCATAAATGCTGCTACGAGGAGTATGGGGGTTCCATCGGGTAGATGAAAGTTCGTTAAAAGGGCATCAACCATTTTAAACTCAAAGGGGGGTTTTATGAAAAGGTCGGTATAACCTACGCTTTTCCCCGTCCTCGCCCAACTCTCAAGTGTCCTTATGCTCGTGGTTCCTACCGCAAGGATCTTACCCCCTTTTCCTTTATGTTTTAATATCTCTTCAAGGGTTTGCTCCGGTATCTCGTAATATTCCTCCTCCATTTTATGTTTCTCAGGATCCTCCACGGGTTTGAAAGTTCCGGGTCCGACGTGAAGAGTAATAAAGACAGTCTTAATACCCTTTTCGTTTAGGGTTTTTAATATCTCTTCCGTGAAGTGTAAGCCTGCGGTAGGTGCGGCTATGGATCCGGGTCTTTGGGCATATACGGTTTGATAATATCTCTCGTCTTCGGGAAGGCTCTCCCTTTTTATGTAGGGTGGAAGTGGTATCTCCCCCTCATCCTCCAAAACGGAAAATATATTTTCTTCACTTCTCAAAACTACATAACCCTTATCATCCCTACCCAAAACCTCAAATTTCCTACCCTTTTTACTTTCCAAGATCCACCCCTCCCTCACCTTACCCTTCATCAAACCCTTCACAAGGTTTCCATCCAAAGAAACGAATAAAAAATCCGCCAATTTTCCGGAAGGTTTTTTTAGCTTTATTTTCGCCTTTATGACCTTTGAGTTGTTTAAAACCAAGAGGTAATCTGGTGTTAAAATATCCACTATTTCGTAAAATATCCTGTGCTCTATCTTGAAAGGTTCCCTCCTCACCACCATCAAGAGGGATTTACCCCTTTCCCGTGGGAACTTCGCTATCCTTTCTTCAGGGACCTTGATGTTTAAATTCATCGTAAAATTTCAGAACTTTATAATCCTCCGGTATATCCGTTATGTTTATGTACCTATCCGAAACCCTTATTAGGTCTATCGCCACGGATCCCTTTCTCGTACCTATCACCCAAACCCTCTTCCCCATCTTGCTTAAGAGATCTATTATTGGAACAAAGTCCCCATCCCCCGTTATAAGGACAATTTCTTCAAGATACGGAGATGTTTGTAAGATCTCTATCGCCATATCAAGGTCCATATTTGCCTTAATGGAACCATCGGGTAGGGTTCTAACGGGTTTTGTTATAACCCTCCAACCCTGAAAGGATAAGGCGTTTATTAGGTTTTCGTGGCTCTCCTTTTTTGGAACGAATGCCACCGCCTTCCAAAGGATCTTCCCTTCCCTTTCGCTTTCTTCCTTGACGAAGTTTAAAAGCCTCTCAAATCTAACTTTCTGTTTTATCAAAGCAAAAGTTGATACGACATTTTCAACGTCGCAGAAAACCCCCACCCTTATCATGGTCCCGATTTTGGATAAACCCTATCGTCATTTTGCAAGTTTATAGGGCTTTCCCTGATAAAAGCATCTTCAAAACCTATCTTATGTATAATTTCCAGATATTTTTCCGCTTCCTCCTTTGTCCTAAAGTCCCCAACCAAAACCTTATACCAGGGATTCTCAACCACTATATATACGGGTAGGTCTATCTTTTTATCGAGGATTGAGGCGGTTTTCTCCGCGTTCTGCTTGTATATAAAGGCACCTACCTGTATCCTCCAACCCTTAGCGTTTCCCGAAGGCTTATCCGGATCCACGAAAATCCAACCCGAAATCTGCGCAAACAAAATGCTACTTAGAACCATACCTTTCCTTAAACCTCCTCACCCTACCCCCCGTATCCACAACCTGCCTCAACTGCCCGGTATAAAAGGGATGGCAGGCACTGCAAATTTCAACATGGATCTCCTTTTTTGTGGAACCCGTAATCACCACATTCCCACAAGCGCACTTTATAACCGCATCCGTATAATACTCAGGATGTATCCCCTTCTTCATGCCATAACCTCCTTTTTTGCGCATTCATCACATAAGCCGTATATATAAATTTCAACTTTTTCCACCTTGAAACCGATAAGTTTAAGGGGGAAAAGGATCTCTATGTCGAAGATCCTTCCGCAATTTCTACACCTAAAGTGAGCGTGGTTTCCCGTGTTTATATCGTACCTCGCCTTTGTCTCCCCATCCATACGGATCTCAATTACCTCGCCCCTTTCTACCATCTCCTTGAGGGTGCGATATACGGTTGATAGACTTATTTCTGGAAAAAGGTTCTTGGCGTGCTCGTAAATCTCAAAAGCGGTGGGATGATCCCTCCTCTCCGCCAAAATTTTTAAAATTACTTCCCTCTGTTTCGTGATCCTCATAAGGGAAAATTATAAAGGAGAAACTCAAGATAAATCAAATTTATAAGTTTCATACACTAAACCTTATAACACGATTTGATTATCCGAATATTATAAGGTTGGAAAACATAAGGTTATGATGGTTTCAAAGAAGGGGTCGCTCTTTTCTATAAAAGCGCTTCCCTTATGTAGATCCGCTATCCTCTTTACGAGAAGGAGTCCCACACCCCACCCTTTCTGCTTGGTGGAAAATGAAGTTTTAAATGCCATCCCGATTTCTTTTTTGGTAAACCCCTTTCCGTTGTCTATAATGGATAAACAGGTTCTGTTCCCTTTCGAGTGGAGCCTAACTTTTATCTTGTCCGCGCCCGCTTCAACCGAGTTCTTTATTAAATTTTCAATCGCCCACTCAAGAAGTTCCGCATCCCCCATTATATAAAATCTTTCCCCCTCAAGCGTTATATTTGTGGAGCTTTTGTACTTTTCAGACATATATCTCAAAACCCTTTCCACAACCTCAAACAGATCCACCTTTTCAAGGGATATGTTCCCCCCCAGCTTTGAAAACCTCCTCAAAACGGAGGATAGTCTGTCTAAATCCCTCTTTATGCCTTCCCTTGCATCCTCGGGTAAGCTTTCCTTCACCACCTCGTACCAGCCGTAAAGGGAGGATACGGGCGTTGCAAGTTGATGCGCCAAACCCTTAGCGAACCCCATCCAGAACTCCGCCCTCTCGTATTTTATGGAAAAGTAAAGGGAGTAAAATATCAGGGCACTTAGCACAACCATACCCCCATAAAGTAAAAAAGTAATTACCCTTAACAGTTTAACGTAACCAGGATAATCGTATTTCAGGACCCCGACCCTTTCGTTGTAATATGTTATATCTTCCGAGAATCTTAAGTTTCCAACATCCTCCGGTGAGACGTTCTTGTACGCAATGAGGTTCTCATTTTTGTCAATTACCGCAACTGGAAAATCTATATCCTCGATTACCTTTCCAAGTTTTAAATAAACTTCCTCGTAGGTTAGGGAGGAAACTATCAGGGCGGAGATCAGGGCGGATAAGGATCTTGAGGTTTCCTTTGATTTTCTCTCAAGCTTTGATACCGACCACAGGGACAAGAACATGCCTAATATTAAGAATACTCCGAGAACGGAAATTCCCAAGAGTCTCAGGTTCATTCAAACACCCCCCACTCCTTCAACTTCAATATAATCTCGGCATTACTTAGATAAGCGTCTGCTATCCCCTTTACGGCCGCTGGCATTCCCCAAACCACCGCATCCTTCTTATCCTGCGCTAAAACCTTTCCCCCCATCCTCTTTATTTCTTTGCTTCCCTCCATCCCATCCTTACCCATACCGCTCAAAATTATCTCAAGGGTTCTATTACCATAAAACTTTGCGGCGGAAAAAAATAGAAGGTCAACGGAAGGGTAGAATGTGCTCTTGATTTCGGTATCTTTAATAAGGTTTTTGGATGCAAAAATAAAATTCTTTGAGGGGTAAAGTAGGTACTTTCCCACCGATATAACTTTCCCACCTGGGTATACTACCTCCGCGAAGATCCTTTGGGCGAAAGATTCCGCGAATTGCTCGTGTATGTGCAGGCAAATGATTATGGGGACTTTGGGTTTCCTATCCGCAAAGATCTCTATTATTGACTTTGGAGAACCGCTTGAAGCCCCAACCAAAACAATTTCTGGCAGAAAAACCTCTTCAACCCTCTCCTTACCCTTTAATATCCCCCTGAAAATTTCGACAACCTTCCTAAGGTCTTCGGGAGAAGAGGGTTTGGGTATAGAATCTAAAACCCCCATCTCAAGCGCCCTCAAAACCGCGGATCTATCCGATGAAAATACTATAACCCTTTCGGGTGGGTAAATCCTTAAAATTTCAAAACCACTCCCATCCAGCAAGTTTATATCAAGTATAACAAAATCCGGGTTTTCCCTTATCCCCTCCATCCCCTCTTTAAGGCTCCCCGCGCTTAATATCTCAATTCCAAGTTTACCTAAAACGTTCCTTATAACCCCCCTAACAAAAGGAGAATCCTCTATTACAAGTACCTTCACTTGGATTTGGAATCCCCTGGGCTTTCCCCCTTTTTCTCCTCTTTACCCGTTTCTTTCTTCGGCTTTTTCTTAGGATCCTCCGTTGGAGTGGAGTACGCTCCAAGCATCCATGCATATGCCAAAGCTCCTATATAACAACATTGAGGATTTTGGGCTGTATATCCTATAACTCCGGCCGCCAAACCCCCCGTCAAACCCACGCAGAGGTTTATGAATGGGTAATATTTTCCATCCTGTCCATAAAAGTAAGATCCGCCTATCTCAAGCCTCAAACCCAAGGGAACTGGGCTCCTTTGCCCTTTGATCTTTCCTGTAAGATCGACGCCGAACCCTAAATACTGGTGAATACCCTTTAACCTCCTTATCTCACCGGGTATCCTAAAGGTGTCCGTCCCTATTATCTTTCCACCTTCGCCCGAATATAGAACTTGATAAAAGAAGTACCATGAAAACACCCTGTTTGCCCTTGCTCCCCAAATTACATCAAGTTGCGGTGTTACAGTTGTCGTAAAGAATACGTCAATGTAGAGCTTGGGTACCAAGGAAAGGTAAGATTCATATTTCCTATGTTTATAAACCGTCCATTTGGCGTAGGGTCCTATACCAAGTAGCGAACCCGTAACACCCAAGCTCAGGTTATCAAGGGCACCCATACCTATGAAACCGCCGAAGTAGGGGTATATTGATTGTTGAGCGTATATGGCCTGATTTTTATGTTCCTTACTTAAGTACGCTGGTATGTTCATATATATCGCTCCGTCTATCTCCCCCTGTTTTACGGGTTCGGCGGTCTGGAAGGTCCCAAAGAAGCACCCACTGAAGGCCATGGATATTATCGGAATAAACCTCTTCATAGCATGTATGAAAATTTTATGGTTGTGGGGGAAAATTTTCAACGGGTTTCCGAGGGCTTTTCCTCCCTTATCCCTTTACCCGTATCCTTTTTCGGCAAAGGTTGT
>JBMSAP010000070.1:0-25354 GCA_049414445.1 Candidatus Caldipriscus sp.
CCTGTTGATCCTTATTATGGCGATCCTATCCCTCTTTTCAAGAAGGACGAAGTTCATGGTGGGGTATTATACGGGGGAATTCCACCTTAAAATTTCAAAGTATGATAGACACCCTCCTTAATTTTCTCACCGCGAATTTAACGCCTTACGGGGTATTTAAGGCTTTTTATACGGACGGAAGGGGAGTAAAGGAGGACCTTAACGTATTTTTCAACTTCGTTTTCCTTGATGCGGTTTGGGAATTTAGGGGTAAGTACCCAAAAATAAAGTTAATTTCCGACAGCATCCTCAAGGCTACCCTGAAATATAGGCCCGAGGGGGATATGTGGAGGTATTGGATAAAAGAAGATATATACCCGGATTTTGACGACATAGCCTTGGGTTCCTTAGTTTTGAAGAAGTACGGATCAAACGTTTCACCGCAAGTTTTTGACACGATCTCAAAGTATAGGACAAGGTCCTGCGTATTTCTCTTTAAGGCTCCATACGATTATGAGAACAAGAGGTGCGACTGCATAGTGAATATTAACGTTTTTAGGTTCACGAGGGATACAACCCTTTGCCCTTATATAAGGAAATGTTGGGAAAAGATAGGGAGTTTGGCTTCTTACACTTACGAGTATGCGCCATACTTCTTTTATTATTTCTACTCAAAGGCTTTGCGGGAGGGTTTAAGTTGCGGTTTTGATATAAAGGATAGGGTTATGCGGGAGCTTAAAAACGATACCCTAAGTGGGCTTCCCTTGATCTTGACCTTCGCATCCGCATCCATACTGGGAATAAGGGGAGAGGATATGGAGAATGCTTATAGAAGGATAAAGGGATCCCTGCTTGAGGATGGGGGTCCGAGGGAGGAAGTATATTTTTACATATTTGGGGCGAGGGGTCCGACAAAGTACAGGTTCTTCGGTAGGACATTTCCCGCGATAATTTTACTCGATGGTGTTCTAAATTATGCTGAGGGCGATAACTGACTTCCTTTTCCCCCCAATTTGCTTGGCGTGCAAAAGGGAACTTTCGGAAAATCTCCTTTGCGATACCTGCTGGAGCGAGATAACGGATTTGGTTATCTTTAACTTTGATTATTTTCACGGTTTTAAGGTTTATTCTCTCTTCAAGTACTCTGGAAAAGTGGAGGAACTCATAAAAAACTTAAAGTATTCGGGTTTTAGGGAGGTGGTGAAACTCTTTTCAAACCACCTTGCGAATTTGGTTTCAAATGAGGATTTTGATGTGATAACACCTGTTCCCCTGCATCCCGCAAGGGTAAGGGAAAGGGGTTTTAGCCAAACCCTTGAAATGGCAAAAGTACTATCCCTGAGGCTCGGGAAACCCATAAAGGAGTACATATTCAGGCATTCATATAGGAAAATTCAATCTTCCCTTCCATACGATGAGAGGGCGAAAAATCTGAAGGGTGCCTACTCCTTTTTAAAGCCCATACCGGGGGAGAGGATCCTGCTCGTTGACGATGTTATAACCTCGGGTTATACCTTTTACGAGTGCGCGAGGACTTTGATTGAGGCGGGCGCGGAGGAGGTTATAGGTCTTACCTTAGCGAGGGCATGATAGAGGTTTTGAGGGTTAAAAATTTTACTATTTTTGATGAGGTTGCCCTTGAATTTTCTGAAAATTTTAACGTAATAACGGGAGAGACGGGGGCGGGGAAATCCCTGATAGTTGATGCCCTGAGATTTTTGCTCTCCCAAAGGGTGGATTGGGATGAGGTTTTGAGGGATTTCTCCGTGGAGGTGGTTCTAAGGCCCGATGGGGATCTATTGTGGGATCTTGAAGACCTTGAGATATCGGCCGAGGAGGGGATTATAATAAGAAAGAAATTTGAAAAGGGAAACAGGAGGGTAAAGTCTTACATAAACGGCATTGCGGTTCCATCAAGGAAAATATCGGAGATCTTGGAGGGTAGGATCTTTCTGGGTAGACAGTTTTCCCAGGTGGAGATCCTAAACGAAAAATTCCAAACGGAGCTCTTTGATAGGGCTATGGGCATAGATATTTCGGATTATTTGGGGGTTTATTTGGAGTACAGGAGAGTTTTGGAAAATTTCAGGGATCTTGAGGAGGAATTTAGGGATCTTAAGGGGAGGGAGGATTACATAAAGTTTCAACTTAAGGAGCTCTCGGAGGCAAACCTTGATGTGGATGAAATGGAGATTCTGGAGAGGAAGAGGGAGCTTGAGGGGAAGTTGAGGGAGGTGGAATGGGCAAGGGAATTCAACGAGGTTTACGAGGAGCTTTACCAAAGGGTCTCCCATTTATTTAAGATCTCGCCCGAAAGGTACCGAGGGGTTTTCCGGGATTTCTTGGAGAATCTGAGAGAAATAAGGTTAGAAACGGATTTTTCGCAAGAGGATATATTGGGGGACCTTGAGGAGATAAACTCAAGGCTTTACAAGATAGGTCGGTTGAAGTTAAAATATGGGACGGATTTTGGGGGTTTGAAAAGGATAAAAGAGGAACTTGAGGGGAAACTAAGGAGGTTGGAGGAACTTGAGGGGAAGGTTGAGGAGATGAGGATGAAACTTTTGAGGTTGGAAAAGGAGTTGGAGAGGAGGGCGGAGGAGATAAACGCGAGGAGGAAGGAAGGTTTTATGGAATTTGAGGGGAAAGTTGAGGGGCTTTTAAGGGAGTTGGGTTTTGATTATGTAAAGTGTAATGTTGTTTTAAGGGACGGGCAGTATTGGGAGAGGGGAAAGGGCGTTTTGGAAATATTGATAAGCACAATACCCGACGCACCACCATCCAAAATTTCCAACCTATCGGGCGGTGAGCTTTCAAGGGTTTCCTTAGTTTTATCTTACCTCGGGGGTTCCTCGTATAAGACCTTGATTTTTGACGAGATAGATGTGGGCGTAAGTCCAAAGGTGGCGGAGAAGATGGGGAAAATGCTGAGGGATATATCCCAAAAGGTTCAGGTAATAGCAATAACGCATCAACCTTTCACCGCTTTCTTCGCAAACAAACATTTCTTGGTGAAAAAGGTGAGGCCTGACCTTGCGTTATGCGTGGAAGTTGAGGGGAGAGATAGGATAAGGGAGCTGGGGAGGATGATGGGTATA
Source organism: Candidatus Caldipriscus sp. (assembly GCA_049414445.1). Classification (GTDB taxonomy): domain Bacteria; phylum Hydrothermota; class Hydrothermia; order LBFQ01; family LBFQ01; genus Caldipriscus. The sequence continues at coordinate 3,078 of JBMSAP010000070.1, forward strand.
GAGGATGAGGTGAAGGTTTTGGAAGTTCTGGAGGGGTTAAGTAAATCCTATCCACCATAGAATATCCTAAAATGCTGTTTTTTGCCCTTGTTTTGGTTGCTTTAACGCAAATTTACGCCTTATTTTTTGTACCACCCGTAAAGTGGTTTGGACCCAAAGGGGAGGAGCTGGGAATAGTGCAGAAGATATTTTACGTTCACGTTCCGAGCTCTTGGGCGGGTTTCTTGGGAATAATAATATCCGCGATTTTTGGGATTATTTACCTTTACAGGAGGGAAAACAGGTACGACAAGCTTTCACATTCCTTTATGGAGGTTTCCGTAGTTTTTATAACGGTGGGATTATTTACGGGTTCCCTTTGGGCAAAACCCGCATGGGGAACTTTCTGGACTTGGGATCCTAGGCTCGTAAGTATGGCGATTTTGTGGATGTTGGCTCTGGGTTATCTCTTCTTTAGGTCCTTAGTGGAGGAAGAGGAGCTGAAAGCTAGGTTTTCCGCGATCCTCTCAATAATAACCGCCATAAACATACCCATAGTTTTCCTTTCAATAAGGCTCTTTAAAACCCTCCATCCCGCCGTTCTTAAGGGGCTCTCAACTTCCGAAACTTACGGTATGGATCCCGAGATCTCCCTAGGGCTCCTTTTGAACTTCCTTTCCGTTTCCATCCTCATGTTCTCCCTTTCCCTTAAAAGGTACAAAAAGACATGATAATCTTTTTATCTTTTTTATTGGATGATTACGGGATCCTCCCGCACTTTCCCGAGTACAGGGATAGCTTAAGGTTTTCAATAAACTATTACACACGTTCCAAGTACCCCCTGATAAGCGGATGCTTTAAGGGTTTTTGCGCTTACGTCGGAACATATATGGGCTCCTTTAAGGATTCCTCTTTCCCCCTTAGGGATCACGAGAAAGTGATAGATACGATAAGAGCTAACAAGACGGAAATACAAGAAATTGCCATAATTGAGAGGTATTTTGGGGCGGGAAATCTTACTATGGGCTTTGAGGTGGGACTTATAAGGGAGATTTATGCGTCTTTCCTTTATTCGAAGAAGGACATATTTTACCCGAGCAACTCTTTATCTTTGGGAAGGTACAGACAGGGTACGATCTTCGGGGGGGTTTTGGGATATAACTTCAAGGGTTGGTTCTCCTATATCCTCGTGAGATACAGGAATTTAAACAGGGATTCTTCCCTTTCAAGCGGGGATACGACGGGGTGGTATATAACCGTGCCGGAAGGAGAGAGGGGAAAGACCGAGGTTTTAATAAAATCAACAAACGGAAAGCTTTCGGTGAAGTTATATAGGAGGGATATGTTAGGTGCTTACTTTGATTGGGAATTTTTGATAAGGAGGTTTTCGGTTAAAGTTGGGGGTGGGTTTTACGGAAAAGAACCTGCCCTTTATGGGAATGTTGGATACCAAATCGGGAATTTCAAAATGGTTCTTGGGTCGGGGTATTACCGGGGCCTTTACTTCGGTTCCGCCTTGGGTTTTAGGGGATTTTAGTCCTTATCTTTCATCCTATGTCTTCTATATAGTTCTTTGAATTTTTCAGGTCCCAAGATCTTGCGAAGCTGCATCTTATATGAGAATTTCGTTCTGTGCATCTTTGCTTCAAGTTCCACCAAGCGGTCGTGAAGCTTTCTAATTTCCCCCTCCTTTGCGTCTGAAAGCTCCATAAGTTCGTGTATCCTTACCCTCAAGGTTTTGATCTCCGCCTCGAGCTTTGAGAGCTCCTCCACCGCCTTTATTTTCAGATCGGATACCTGTTTCACCTTTCCCTTATCTTCCCTTACAAGCTCCTTCGCCCTCTCAAACATCATATAAAGCCCCCTATCGGGCATGGATAAAAGCATTATCAAGCCCATCATGGGTAAATATTTTAAGGAGGACGGGTTTATAATTTCCCTATGGTTTTGGGAGTGGATGTGGGGGGAAGTAAGGTTAAATTTGTTTTATGGGATGGGAAAAGGGTTTTAAGGAGGGGGAGTTTAAGATGGAGGTTTGGGGGGAGATGGGAGGATCTAAGGGAGGAGGTGGAGAATTTGAGGGGTAGGATGGATTTTGATAAGATGGGGTTTGCGGTTAAGGGGGTTTGGACAAAGAGGGAGAGGGAGAGTTTGGGGAGGTTTTTGGGTGGTGTGGTAATGAGCGACGTGGAGGGGGTACTCTTTGACGCCTTTGGGGGAGGGGATGGGATGGTTCTAATAGCGGGTACGGGTTCAATTTGCGCGGCGAGGAAAGGGGGGAAAATTTTTAGGTATGGGGGATACGGGTATATTTTTTCGGATTGGGGAAGCGGGTTTTGGATGGGGAAAATGGCGGTCGAGTTAGCGTTAAAGAAGGAGAGCTTTTTGAGGATTGCCATTTTTGGGACGGAGGATATGGAGGAGATAAGGGGAAAAATCAAGAGAATTATGGGGATGGATAAGGAGAAGATGGTAAGGAAGATCGCGGGATTTTCAAAGGTCGTTCTTGAAGTGGCAAAAATGGGGGATGAGGATGCGAATTATATATTAGAATCCGCCATAAGGGAGCTTTTGGTTATGTGTTTAAAGGTTCATAGGGTGTCCGAGGTTCAAGAAATTGCCTTACACGGGGGACTTTTTAGGGATCCGTATTTTAGGGAAAAATTTACCTCCCTTTTGAAAAGGTACAGTATGGATGTGGTTGGTTATAACTTTGACGGAGCGCGGGGGGTTGCCAAATTCACTATGGCATCCGGGGGCCTTAGATAGATGGGGGTAAAGTTTTCGTTGAGTTCCTCACCAAAACCTTTGAAGAAAAGCGCAAAAAGGGAGGATGCCCTAATTAAACCCGTATAAGGTTTGTAACCCTCAAGGTTTATCTCCTTGTATATTCCCAAGCTGAGTTGTCCGTCGGGGTATGGGATCCCATTTTTAACCTCGAAGCTCTGGGCGTAAACTTCCCCCTTCCTCGCATCCAAATAGGCTATATATTTTCCATCATCGAGTCCTACAAGCATACTCTGTAGGGTGTTGAAACCGAACATGGGAACCTTCTTTGATAGGTAAAGGGCTTTTGCAAAGGAGGCGGAAACCCTAAGGGAAGTAAAGAAGCCTGGACCGAGGTTCAACAAGAGGGCCGAGGGTGAACGGGAGAGATCCAAAAGGCTGGATATCAAAAGATTTAAACTTTCAAGGTGTTTGAACTCCTTTAGGGACGTCCTTGAGATGATCTTACCGTCAAAAAAGTAAGATACGGATACCCAAAGGTACGATGTGTCTATTGCCAAGAGGGTATTAAAATCCCCCCTCACTTCTTGCTCTTGTGCCTCATTTTCTTACGACGTTTCTTTAGCTTGTGCCTCTTTATTTTCTTCAATTTCCTTTTTCTCCCGCAAGGCATTACTTAACCCTCCTTTTTTCTTCCTCTATCATCCTGTTCCTTATAACCTGAGACAACTTAAACTTTATCCTTGGAAGCTTTTCGCTACTGTTTTTCTTTTTCCTCTTAACGGGTATAAATACGCCAAAACCCCTAAGCTCTATCCTCTCCTGCCTAACAAAAGCTTCCGCCAATTCTTGAAACAGTACATCAACAATTTCCGCAAGCTCCTGCTTCCTCAAGCCCGTCCTTTGCTTCAGCCTATCTATCAGTTCCGCTTTGGTCATCCAAGTTGGAATTATAGGGTTGCATTATGAAGATATGAGTTTCCTTAAAAGAATTAGCCTCTGGATTTCGCTTGTTCCCTCGTATATCTCCGTCACCTTCGCATCCCTGAATAGCCTTTGGGAATTGGTTTCCCTTGAGTACCCCATAGAACCCATTATTTGAATTGCCTTCGTTGTAACCCACATTGCGGTTTCGCTTGCAAAGAGCTTAGCCATAGAGGAAGCCCAATGATACTCCTTTCCGAAATCCTTAAGGTATGCCGCTTGGTACAAAAGGAGCCTACTTGCCTCTATCCTCGCCCACATATCCGCCAACGTGAAGCCCACCGCCTCGTGCTCGTAAATCGGTTTTCCAAATGCGTATCTCGTTTTTGAGAACTCCTTAGCCTCCTCGTATGCCCCCTCAGCTATACCGAGGGCCTGAGCCCCTACCCCTATCCTCCCGTCGTTTAGTATTTCCATAGCTATCTTGAATCCTTCCCCCTCCTTCCCCAAAACCTCGCTTTCATCCGCGACGTAATCCTCAAGGATTATCTCCCCGCTCCAAGCCGCCCTTATACCCAACTTTTTTTCCCTACTTCCCACCTTGGCTCCTTCCCTCTCCATATCCACTATAAAGGCCGTTATACCCTTGTGCCCCTTTTCGGGATCCGTCTGGGCAAAGAATATTATGTACTTCGCTACGGGACCGTTTGTTATCCAAACCTTCCTACCGTTTATTATGTACCTTGAACCATCCTTTATAGCCCTTGATTTTAAACTCGCCGCATCCGAACCTGTATGCGACTCGGTTAAGGCGTATGCCCCTATGTTTATCTTACCGCTTTTTAACGTTGCCCCCGCGCTTTCCGGGGAAACTAAGGGTTTTAGAAACTTCTCCTTTTGCTCCTCCGTTCCGAACCTCTCGATCCCATAAGCGTAAAGGGAGTTATTCACGGATGCTATTATTCCATGGGATGGGCAAACCTTTGAAAGTTCTTCAATTAGGATTATGTAAGCCAAGGTGTTCATACCCGCACCGCCGTACTTGGGGGAGACCTTTATCCCCAAAAACCCCATCTCCCCCATCTTCCTCACACTTTCAAATGGAAATTCCTCCTTTTCGTCTATCTCTTGGGCTATGGGTTTTATGAATTTTTGGACAAAATCCCGAACAGTATCCCTTAGAAGAATGTGCTCTTCGTCGAGTTCAAAATTTATGGGCATGTAAGTGGAGGCGGCGGGAATCGAACCCGCGTCCGTACAGGTTACTCGCCGCGGGATGTGTTACAGGCTTAGCCCCTTCTTTTGGATTCGCCCCATCCCATGGGCATCGGGGCGCTTCCCGAGATGGGGACGCCCGTTTTTATCTAGTTCCCCCTCGGGAAAACGGGAAAACCCTTAGGGGAACCCCACCCTAACCGACCCCTCCCGGGAGCCGGGTGGGGAGCTTTCCGGAAGAGGTGGCGGTCAATTAGGCCGCCAGGGCGTAATTCGCGTTCGCACTTATTTTGGTTCTTGGGCTTGTTGACGGGGTTGCCCACCCCGGCCTGCATCCCGCGGTGTTTCACCTGCCGTCGATACCCTTTCGCCCCCCTTCCATGCAAGAAGATATTTTAAAGCCGACGAATTGGGGAATAATTTACGTACTTCTTCAAAAATGCCTCAATTGTCATCTGGGCGGATTCTCCAAGGGGGCAGAAGCATTTACCCTTTATATCCTCAATTACACCCTCCAAAAGGTTTAAATCCTCGTCATCAAGTCTTCCCTTCTTTTCCGCGCTTACCAATATCCTCGTCATCCAATTTGTTCCATCCCTACATGGGGTACATTTACCGCAAGATTCGTACGCAAAAAACTCCGCGGTTCTCCTCATAAGGGATATTAAGCTTACGCTTTTATCAAGGACTATAACCGCCCCACTTCCCAACATGCTACCGGCCTTTGCGATATCCTCCATAGTTAGTGGCACATCAAGTTCATCTGGGGCAAGAACGGGAGCGGATATTCCCCCCGGTATCACCCCCAAAAGTTCATGCCCATCCTTCAAACCTCCGCATACGTCAAATATAAGTTCCCTCAAGGTTAAAGAGCCAAGCTCAAACTCATAAACTCCGGGTTTCTTTACCGGACCGGATACCGTAAAGAGCCTTGTGCCTGTGCTTTCCTTAGTTCCCAAAGATGCGTACCAATCTCCCCCCTTGTTTATTATTATCGGTATATTTGCGAGGGTTTCAACGTTGTTTACCACGGTTGGTTTTCCGTAAAGTCCCGCCTGGGCGGGATAAGGGGGTTTCAACCTAGGTACTCCCCTTTTACCTTCAAGGCTTTCCAGAAGGGCAGTTTCCTCACCGCATATATAAGCACCCGCACCCAAATATACGTAAAGGTCAAAGTCAAAACCGCTTCCCAAGATGTTCTTACCCAAATATCCCGCCTTATAAGCTTCCTTTATCGCATCTTTCAACCTCTGAAAGAGCCAAATATACTCGTATCTTAAATATATATACCCTTTGTTCGCCCCTATGGCCTTACCCGCTATTATCATGCCTTCTATGAGAAGATGGGGAGCCTTGTAAAGGATCTCCCTATCCTTGAAGGTTCCCGGCTCACCCTCGTCCGCGTTGCAAACGACGTACTTTGGACCGAGGTGTTCCTTCGGTACAAAGTCCCACTTTAAACCCGTTGGGAAACCTGCCCCTCCCCTACCCCTCAGCTTTGACCTTTTAACCTCCTCTATTATATCTTGAGGGCTCATATCAAACAGCGCCTTTTTAATAGCCGAATAACCCCCCAAGGAAAGGTAAGCCTGCAACGTATGGCTATTTTCCACATCCGTATATGAAAGCAAAAGCCTATATTCTCTCGCCATAGTTAATATTTTATGGCTGAAGCATGGGCAACCTTAAAATCCCCGTTTAATGAATAAAACCGCATTTTACGATATACACAGGAGGTTTAACGCAAAGTTCGTTGAGTTTGCTGGTTTTGAGATGCCGTTATTTTACGAGGGGCAGGGGATATTGGAGGAGACATTATGGACGAGGAGTAAGGCGAGCATATTTGACGTTTCACATATGGGTAGGTTCATGGTGAAAGGTCCTTCCGCAAGGGATTTTTTGGATCATTCCTTTTCAAATTCCCTATCAAAGCTTAAGGGGAAAACATCCGCCCAATATACCCTGCTTCTCAACGAAAAGGGAGGGATAATAGACGACGCTTACATTTACAAGTTAGATGAGGATAAATATCTTGTGGTTGTAAATGCTGCGAACAGGGAAAAAGATCTTAATGTTCTAAAAGAAAGGAAGGGGGGGTTTTTGGTTGAGATTTACGACGAAAGCGAAAACATCCTTCAGATTGCTTTCCAGGGTCCCCTTTCGCTTGAAATAATTTCAAGGGTTATGGGCGAAGATATAACGGGAGAAAAGAGGAACAGGGTATTCTTTTATGGGGATGTAATAATTGCAACGACCGGATATACGGGGGAAAGGGGGGCGGAAATTTACGCGAAGTACGATGATCTTATAAGGATTTTGAACGAACTTTTATCCTTTGAGGGGGTAAAATTGGCGGGGCTTGGAGCTCGGGATATTCTTAGGGCGGAGGCGGGATATCCCTTATACGGAAACGATATAGATGAAAACACGGATCCAATAAGCGCGGACCTCGCTTGGTTCGTATCCTTTGAAAAAGATTTCGTAGGAAAGGAGGCCCTTGAAAACCTAAAACCCACCCTTAAAAGGAAGGGTTTGGTGTACGAAGGGAGGGGAATAATACCGAAAAAAGGGGATGAGATATATCAAAATGGGAAAAAAGTGGGTTATATCACCACGGGGGTATTCTCACCTCACATCTCATCGGTAATATGCATGGGTTATATCCCTGCGGATCTCGTGGGTGAAGTTTTTGTCGTTTCAAGGGGTAGGGAGATCCCTATGAGGGTCACTTCCTTTCCCTTCGTAAATCTCCCAAAATGGTGAGGGATTTGGTTTTTTTGGATCTGGAAACCACGGGTCTAGATTTTTCTTCGGATAGGATCGTGGAGGTGGGTTTGGTGAGGATGGGAGGGGAAAGGAAGAGGATCCTTATAAATCCGAGGGTGCCAATAAAGAAGAGGGCGTATTCTATACACGGAATTTCCTTTGACGAGGTTAAGGGGAGCCCATACTTTGAGGAGGTTAGGGATGAAATATTGGATTTTATCGGCGACAGTTTCATTGTGGGTTTTAATATCATAAACTTTGATATTCCGTTTTTGAATTACGAGCTCGTTAGGTCGGGTGGGAGGCCAATATTGAATGGCTTGATAGATCTTAAGGAGATCGGGAGGTTCTTTTTTGAAAACCCACCAAATTCCCTATATTCCTTTGCCAAACTCCTTAGGGTGAGGGTTGAGAGGTTGCACAGGGCCCTTGAGGATGCGGAAACAACAAGGAGAATTTTTTTAAAGCTTATGGAAATTAGGGGGGATATATTTTCCGACCCAAAAACCCTTGAAAGGATAAGCTTATCTTCCTTTCCGGAGAAATCCATAAGGATATTGGAGATGGCGAGGGAATATGGTTCCTTGAGGATAAAGTACTTTGCTGGCTTTGAAGGGGTTAAGGAGGTGGAGGGGGAGCCATTTGTGATCCTAAAGAACATAGTTATCCTTAGGGACTTTGGGGATTCAGTTAGAAAGCTGAATGTATCAAGGGTAATTGAGGTATCCGCTTTATAATACTTGTATATGTCAAAGGTTTGGCCCGATTGGCACGATAGGTACGATTTTGATGAGTTTAATATTTTGAGGTTTGCCCCCGAGGAGCCAGGGGTTTTCATGATAAGGAGGAAGTTCTATGAGGATTATTTATCTTCAATAATTTTAATAGATGCTTCGGAAAACTTAAAGGGGAGGCTCCTTGAAGAGTGGGAGAATCCATCGGGAAAGGTGAAGGAATACCTTGAAAGGGGTGAGATCCTTGAATTTTCGTTCTTAAGTACCCTTGACCCTTACACGATAAGGGATGGCATACTTGAGGACCTCAGAAATCTCGGAAATCCTTGAGGATTTCTACACGAATCCCTTGTATTCGGGCAAGGGGCTTTGGGAGGAGATCCTTGGGACGATTAGGAGCATAAAGGATAACTCCTTGACGGGGATATTATTTTTAAAGAGAATGGGGGAAGCGTTGGTTTCCTTTTATGATTCGGGAAACTTTTTGGAAGGTATATCATTTGAGGGGGATAGGTTCTACACATTCAGCTATGACGATTTCCTGAAGAGTGTCTCCGCTTCATCAAGGGTAAGACCCATAATATCCCTGATACACAGGGGTGGTAAGGTTATGGAATCCATCACACCTTACCCAAGTAGGATATTTGGGGATCTGAAAGACTTGGGGTTTTCTGGGGTTTTGAGGTATAATATTCCTGTCGGGAAGCCCAGCCGGGGCATTTTCAAGGGGAAAGTCGGTAAATTTGAAGGAAAACCTTAAGGATGGAGAGGTTTTCGAGATGTACGCGTATTCCGTTGAGGGTCCCCTAATGGAAAGGACGTACGCTTACCATCTAAAAAATTTTCTCCCGAGATCGAATGGGATATACAAGAAGATGATAAAATTTGATGAAAACGTAGCGAGAAAGGTTAGGGAAATTATGCTGAAATATGCGGAAGAGGAACCGTATTTGGATCCTATATTAGGTTTTGTGGAGATAAATGGAGAGATTAGGATAAATCTGGAACCTTACGGTGCCTTAAAGACCTTATATCTACTTTGCGATGTTCTCGAGGAGGCCAAAAAAAGGGGGCGTTATGAGATGGTTCTTGGCGATCCTCCTTTTTTCCATCTTTACCTTTTTCCTCACGATCTTGAGTATTTTTGAGTTTTGGAGGCTTGAGGGGGAAAGGGAGAGGGCATTTAAGGTTATGAGCCTTAGGGAGAACTTGGCTTACGTTTTATCTTATTACGGAAAGAACGAAGCTTTGTTAAAATCCCATTTGAACCTCTCAAAGAATTTGGCGTTGGAGATAGGAGATGGGGAAGTTATATCCCTCTTGGATTCTTTGGAGAGAGGGGTGAAATCAAAAACCTTTAAGGATAAGGATTTAATGGGATTTACGGGTAAAATCAAAAAAAGGACTGAGGGGATAATAACTGTGGGAAGGAATACGCTCTATTGGCTTTTTTCCATTTTGGCTTCCGTAATTTCAGTTCTCGGTTTTTTTGAGATTAGAAGAAATTTAAATGTTTTGAAAAACTTGCTTTTGGATCTGAGGCTTGGAATACTGTGGGAAAGGTTGGAACTTGGGGGGGACTTTAAAGTTTTGGAGGAAGAATTGAACGGTTTAATTCGGGATGTAAAGAGGGTAAGGAGGAATGTCCAAAAGGTTGTCAGGTCTTGATAGAGTGAAGGAAGCAATAAGGAAGTTCAATCTGCTTGAAAGGGGGGAAAGGGTTATTGTGGGGTTTTCCGGTGGAGCGGATTCTTTATATTTACTGTTAGCTTTAAGGGAAATGGGGTTTGAGGTTTCCGCATTGCATATAAATCACGGTTTAAGGGAAACATCGTTAAGGGACGAGGAATTTTGCGTGAATTTTTGTAAAGAAAACGGAATAGAGATCTTCGTTGAAAGGGTTAGGATAGAGGGGGAAAGGGGAATTGAGGAGAGGGCGAGGGAGATAAGATACGGTATGTTTAAAAATTACGCTTTAGAAAAAGGTTCAAAGATAGCTCTGGGACACAACTTAACGGACGCCTTTGAAACGTTTATTTTTAATTCCCTGAGGGGAAGCGGTATAAGGGGGTTGATAATACCCTCTAAGGTTGGTGTAATTGTGAGACCCCTAATTTTCCTCTGTAGATATGAAATAAGGGAATATTTAAGGGAGGCGGGATACGATTGGGTTGAAGATGAGAGCAACCTTTCCGATAAATTCTCAAGGAACAGGATAAGGCTAAGGTTGGAACCCATTCTTGAGGAAATATTTCCGAACTGGTGTGTGAGGTTTTTAAACACTTACATTAACCTATACGAAGAGAGGGAGTTTTTTGAGGAAAAGATCGAGAATTTCAAGAGGGAAAACCTTAAATTCGCGGTGGGGATATTTGCGTTAAAACTCTCCGAAAAAACGGAGGTTTTGAGGGTCCTTTCCGAAATCTTGAACGTAGAGATAAAACCCTTAAGGCAGATATTTCACCTGAAAAACTTGGGAAGGTTTGATATTGCAGGATGGAAGCTTTATAGGTACAACGATTACATAATCGGGATCAGGAAGAACTTAACGCTTGAGGATTTGAATTTGAGGTTTGTAGGGGAAGGGAAGGTGAGGTTCAGGAGGGAGGGGGAAGTTGTTGATGGGAAGAAATTGAAGGAAATTTTTTATCAGAAGAGAATCCCGGGTTTTTTGAGGGATATATACCCTTTGGTTGAGAGGGATGGTAAAATTGCTTGGGTCCCCTTTGTTTTTGGCGAAGATGCTGGGAGGTTTGAAAAAATAGATGCAGAAAGGGAAGATTTCTTTGAGGTTTTGAAATTCGTTGGGATACTATGAGGACTTACCTTTCATTGGCGCTTTGCTGGGGAGCAGATATGGAACTAGGGGGGATTGCGGTGTTATTCGGTCCAACGGGGGGCTATATACTGGGTTTCATACCCGCAGCATTTGTTGTGGGTTGGCTATTGGAAAAAGGCTGGTATAAGAATCTGTTTTTAACTATAATAGCTTTTGCTTTGGGAAACGCGATCATTTATGCTTTTGGATTGCCTTGGCTTGCCTTCTTTGTGGGTTGGGATCAAGTTCTACAAATGGGATTATTGCCTTTCTTGCCCGGCGATCTGTTGAAGATGAACTTACGGGTTATCACCCTTAAAATATAAGTTATGAAACACAGGATCATCAGGGAACCGAAGGGATATAAAACAATAACCGAGATGTTTGAGAGGTCTGCGAAGGAGTACTCGAACAGGGTTATGTCAAAGATCAAGAGGGGAGGGGTTTGGAGGGAATATACCTTCGGGGAGGTGCTTGGGTATGTTAGGAAAATAGCGGAATACTTAAAGGAAAATGGGATAAAAAAGGGGGACTTCGTTGCCCTCGTTTCGGAGAATAGGCCCGAGTGGGGTTGGGGGTATTTGGCGATACAGTGGGCGGGTGGAACGGTAATACCCCTTGACGCCAGGCTCACGGATGTTGAGAGGAGATTTCTGATGGATTTTGCGGGTGTAAAAGGTGTAATCTGCTCAAGGGATTACCTTATGGAGATGGAGGAGGCTAAAAAGGAGCTAAAGTTTGACTTTATCCTATCTATGGAAGATCTGGATAAGATTTTTGAAAAATACGAGGGGATAGATCGGGTGGAAGTTGATAGTGAGGATCTTGCGGAGATCTTATTTACATCGGGAACTACCGGATCACCGAAGGGTGTTATGCTTACCCACAAAAACATCATGAGCGACCTTGAGGGACTATACCAGATAATAGATGTCGACGAAAACGATGTTTTCTTCTCAATCTTGCCTTTGCATCACGTTTATGAATGCACGGGGGGTTTCTTGGCTCCGATATACGTAGGGGCAAGCGTGGCTTACGCAAGCTCCCTAAGGCCCAACGTCATGCTTGAGGAGATGAGGGAAATAAGGCCTACGGTTTGGCTCACGGTACCCCTTGTCCTTGAGAAAATCTATCAGAAGATCCTCAAAACCTTAAACGAGCAGAAGGGGGTTAAGAAGGTCCTAATAAACCTAATGAGGACCTTTGCGAAGGAAAGGTTATCAAAGAGGATAAAGGCGTCTTTGGGGCTGGATAGGGTGAGGTATGTGGTATCGGGCGGTGCTGCACTTCCCGAGTGGGTATCAAAGGGCTTGGAGGATCTCGGATTTCCTATACTTCAGGGTTATGGACTTTCCGAAACCTCACCCATATTGACCCTTAATCCTCCCCATTCTCCAAGGAACAAATCCGTGGGACTTCCAATACCAGGGGTCGAGATAAGGCTCTTTGAGGTGAACGAGAGAGGGGAGGGAGAGATAGCGGCAAAAGGACCTATGGTTATGAAAGGATATTACAAGAACGAGAAGGCTACGAAGGAAGTTTTTTACGATGGGTGGTTTTTGACGGGGGATATTGGGTACTTTGACGAGGACGGATACCTTTACATAACCGGAAGGAAGAAGGCGGTTATAGTGACGAAAGGCGGAAAGAACATATACCCGGAGGAGATAGAAAACAAGCTTACGGAATCGCCCTATATTGAGGAGGTTCTTGTTTTCGGAGCGATAAACCCGGAGACGGGAGAGGAGGAGGTACAAGCCCTCGTTTATCCGAATCTGGACGAGGTCAGGAGCATAGCCCACAAGATGGGCAAGGTTCCCGACGACGATTTTATTTACGAGCTAATCTCAAAGGAAATAGAGAGGCTCAGCAAGGACTTAGCGCCATATAAGAGGATCAAAAGGTTTGCTTTAAGATACGAGGAATTCCCAAAAACCACAACGAGGAAGATAAAGAGGCACCTGTTTGAAGGGGTTTTCATAAAAGTTGGCGAAAAGGTGAAAACGGATTTATAATATCCATAGCTTGAGGCAAAAAATTTTAAGCATTGAGATGTCAAGCGATTTAATATCCCACATTTCCGAGGCGAGGAGGTTCTTTAGTGAATTGATAAGTTGGTTTTCAAAAGATGAGAAAGTAACAGAGGATATGATGACGATATTTGACGAAGCTTTGTCAAACGCCCTAAGGCACGCTTACCCGGAGGGGAAGCAGGATATAGTTAAGATCACCCTTTACATAGAAGATAGGAAAGGGAAAAAATACTTTGTTCTGACAGTTTTTGATAGGGGTGAAATGCCGGATGGAATACCCACAAATCTTAAGGATTACCACCTGAATATTTACGAGTACCTGCAGAAGACGAACAAGATAGGGGGTATGGGTCTGTCCATAATCTCCCGCCTCGCGGATAAGGCGTATTGGAAGAAGATTAAGGGTGGGAAGTACTTAGTGGCTATAAAGAGGTTTAAATGAAAGGGCTCGGGCTCTCTTTCAAGCTCTTCCTGATATTCGGCTTAATTCTAATTTTTGCCATATCGGGTTCGTTCTTCATAATAACGAATACGGTATCCCAGAAGGTAAGGAACCAAATAGAGCTTAGGGGAATATCCTTAGCTTTTTTCCTTTCAAGCCAAGCGGTGGAAGCTTACCTGCAGGAGGACGATTTAACCTTAGTTAGCTTGACAGCTTCCTTAAAGAGGTCAAACCCAGGCGTTATATCCGCGGTGGTGACGGACGGAAACGGAAAGATAGTATCCCACAGTGACAGCATCCTACTAAGGGGCAGAACTTACAATTTAAAGGTTTCAAGACCATACAGAACGGTCTTTGATTCTATATCAAATTTAAAAGCGGAAATATACGAGAGCGAAAGGGGAATAGTCTTTGTATCGCAGATGTTTGATAGGATAAGGAAGAGGGAGATAGGGAAGGTCTTTCTCACCCTGTCGAAGAGGGATATTGATGAGGCGAGGAGAAATATTCTTTTTATTTTGGGTGCAACAGCCTTTATTACGATAGTTCTGGGGCTACTTGCAACCATGTTATTTACCAACCTTTTAACGAAGAACATAGGGATACTGCTTGAGGATATGAGGGTGATAGGTGAGGGAAACTTGGAGCATAAAGTTAGGGTCTCTTCAAACGACGAGATAGGAATAATAGCCAGAGCGGTGGAGAATATGGCGGTTAAACTCAAGGAGGTCCAGGATAGGCTGTTGGAAACGGAGAAGTTCAGGCAAGAGGTGGAACTTGCCAGGAGGATACAAAGTGCCCTCCTTCCGAGGGTTATACCAAAGTTGGAAGGATTTGAGATAGCGGTAGCCTTCCAACCCGCCCTCTTGGTAGGGGGGGACTATTACGACTTTTTCCGTATGAGGGATGGGAAGGTGGGATTTTTAGTTGCGGATGTTTCGGGTAAGGGGGTTGCGGGCTCCTTAGTGGTCGTTATGTTTAGGTCCGTGATACACTCCGAATCCCCAATATTCTCTTCGCCAAAAGAGCTCCTCCTTAGAGTTCATGAGAGCCTTATTGGAGAAATACCCGAGGATATGTATATTACCACCTGTATGGGTGCTATAAAGGGAAGGAGTATAACCTTGGCTTCCGCGGGACATAACCCACCGATCCTATACAGGGCTAGCATGGGAAAGGCCTTTATGTTGGAGATGAAGGGGGTACCGTTGGGCCTTTCCGTGTTAAGTTTGGAGGATGTGGATAAAAGCCTTGAGGAATACCCTTTGGAGCTTGAAAGGGGGGACATTTTGATACTTTATTCGGATGGGATAACGGAGGCGGAAAACTTCCGAAAAGATCAATTCGGGGAGGATAGGCTTTTGAAAATTGCGGAATCTTTAGCAAAAAGTGAATACCCGGCGGAAAAAGTAAAAGATGGGATCTTGGAGGCGGTTAAGGATTTTGTTGGGGGTACCCCCCAGTCCGACGATATAACCCTGCTTGTAATAAAATGCGTGGGGTAATATGGTTTGATCTGGCAAACTCCCCCCACGTAATGTTCTTCAATCCTGTAATATCCTCAATCAAGGATTTTGATATACTAATAACCGCAAGGGATTTTTCGGAAACCGTGGATCTTTTAAGGTCCTTCGGGATGGAGTTCGTTTTGGTGGGGAAACACGGGGGTAAAGGGAAATTGGGGAAGGTAAGATCGATGGTGGAAAGGGTTTGGAAGCTTGGGGAAATCTTGAAGGGGAAGAGGGTTGCCTTGGCGGTTTCCCACAACTCGTACGACCAAATAGTCGCAAGCAAGATCTACCGAATAAGGAACATAACTTTTATGGACTACGATAAGCAAATTGCGAATCATCTTGCCTTTAGGCTTTCAGACCTTGTAGTTGTTCAGGAATGGTTCCCACAGGAGGCGCTCAGGTATTTTGGTGCAAGGAGGGTTAAAAGGTACAGGGGGTTAAAAGAGGAGATGTACCTTTTGGACTTTAAGCCTGACCCAGAAGTTCCGAGGATTTTCAACATAAAGAGGCCCTTCGTCTTCTCAAGGCCACCCTCAACCTCATCCCTATACCAAAAGGGGTATGGGATATTTTGGGAGACTTTAGTGTATTTAAAAAATAAGGGGGCGGATGTGAGGGTTTTAACAAGGAATCCCGAGGATGAAAAAATCTGCAAAGATCTTGGGATAGAGAGCTTGAAAAAACCCGTACCCGCACCCCAGCTTATATTTTGGGCGGACATGTTTGTCGGTGGGGGTGGTACTATGACGAGGGAGGCGGTTATACTCGGAACTCCAACCTATTCCGTCTTACCCCAACCCGGATATTTGGATAAAAAACTTTCGGAGATGGGCTTTTTAAGGTTCATTGAGGATCCAAAAGAGATAAGGCTTGAGGGGAAGGATAAATTTGAGATGAGAAGTTTCAACCCAAACATCAGGGAGGATATACTAAACATCATCTTTGAAGGCATAGAAGGTTAATTAGGGTTTTCCTAAGTTCTTCTATCCCTTGCCCGGTCTTTGCGCTTACGGGGAAAAATTCAAAGGGTAAGTTTGGAATTTCGTCCAGGAGGTCTATTTTGTTTAAAACAACTATCCTCGGTTTCTCTAAAATTTCCCTCCTGAACTTCCCTATTTCACGAACAAGGACCTCGTACTGCCTTATGGGATCCCGCGTTCCGTCAAGGACGAACATAAGCATCCTAACCCTATCGAGGTGTTTCAAGAATTCCAAACCTAAACCCCTACCTTCCGAAGCCCCCTCTATTATACCTGGAATATCTCCCACGGTTATTTCGCAATATGGGGACCTAATTACCCCAAGGTTCGGGGAAAGGGTTGTGAATTCCCAATCCCCCACTTTCGCCCCGGTACCAGTTAAGGCGTTAAGGAGGGAGGTTTTACCGACGTTTGGGAATCCCACAAGTCCCACATCCGCCAAAACCTTTAATATTAATCTTATCCTCCTTTTTTCCCCGGGTTTTCCCAAAGTTCTCTTTGATGGGGATCTTGCGGTGGAGGTTGCAAAATGCTTATTTCCCAAACCCCCCTCCCCTCCCCTTGCAACTAAGATCTCCTGCCCTTTTTCTAAGATTTCTCCAATTATTTCCCCGATATCCTCGTCCAATATTATCGTACCTATGGGCACCGGTATATAAAGATCCTCCCCCTTTCTCCCGTTCAGATCTCCCCTGGCGTTTTCCCCGTCCTCCGCCTTATAGTACCTCTTGTACTTGAAATCAAGGAGGGAATAAAGGGAAGAACTTCCAACAAAATAAACGTTCCCGCCCCTTCCCCCATCCCCACCATTCGGTCCCCCCTTCGGCATATATTTCTCCCTTCTAAAATGCACCGCACCATCCCCACCTTTACCCCCCTCCACAATTATTGAAACCTCATCTATAAACCTATACTTTCCCATCCCTAACCCTTCTTAGATCCTCCTCCACCATTATCCTTACAAGCTCCTTAAAGGTCGTCTTCGGCTCCCATCCCAAGATCTTCTTTGCCTTAGAATAATCCCCAACCAAAACATCCACCTCTGCGGGTCTATAGAATTCGGGCGAAACCTCAACCAAAACCTTACCAGTTTTAGCATCCCTCCCCTTTTCCTCCAATCCCTTACCCTCCCAATATATCTCAAAGCCCGCCACTTTAAACGCCTCCTCTATAAATTCCCTAACTGAATGTGATTCTCCCGTAGCCAAGACAAAATCATCCGGTTTATCGTTCTGAAGCATAAGGTACATACCATAAACGTACTCTGGGGCATACCCCCAATCCCTTTTAGCATCAAGGTTCCCTACAACGAGTTTGTCTTGTTTCCCATACTTTATCCTTGCCACCGCAAGGCTAACCTTCCTCGTTATGAACTCCGTTCCCCTAAGGGGGGATTCGTGG
The DNA here is from genome assembly GCA_049414445.1 of Candidatus Caldipriscus sp. Lineage (GTDB taxonomy): Bacteria > Hydrothermota > Hydrothermia > LBFQ01 > LBFQ01 > Caldipriscus. Next base: position 20,611 of record JBMSAP010000070.1, read on the forward strand.
TTGAAAAGGATCCCAGAGCAGGCGAAGATATTGTAAGCTTCCCTATAATTTACCGCGATCCAGTGGGCAAAGAGCTTTGAGACAGCATATGGACTTCTGGGATAAAAGTAAGATTCCTCGTTTAGGGGCAGGGTTTTAACTTTTCCAAACATCTCGCTTGTCGACGCTTGATAAAATTTAGTATCAGGTTTAACCGTCCTTATTACCTCCAATAACCTTAAGGTGCCTAGGGAGTTTATGTCCGAGGTTAATATGGGTTGTTCAAAGGAGGCAGCGACAAAGCTTTGGGCGGCGAGGTTGTAGATCTCGTCGGGTTTTATTTTCTCTATTATTCTTAAGATGTTGGTAAATTCCAAGAGATCCATATAAACGACCTTAACATCCTTCTCTATCCCGAGTTCCCTGAGCCTCCAAAAACCCCCTTCCCCGCTCCTCCTATCCGCCCCATAAACCTCATAACCTTTTTCCAGAAGGAGTTTCGCAAGATAGGCGCCATCCTGTCCCCTTATACCCGTTATGAGGGCAACCTTTGGCACAAGTGGAGATTTTAAGGTTTGTTATAAATCCGGTATTTTACCCAGCAAGTACAACATCTCATACAACGCCGAGTTTAAGGGTATCTTGTACTCATTGTGATTTCTTCTTATATTCAAATATACCGTCTTTTTCTTCTGCCAAAGATCCAATTTGCTGTAGGGTGTCCTAAAGGATTCGCTTTCGTAGAGGGACAAAGAGAGGACCGAAAACAGAAAGAGATTTTTCTTTTCCGAATAAACTTCCTCACTTTCCCAACCGGGACCCTTTGTGGAAAATACCTGAAGGGCGGAGTGATAAAACCAGTCTCCATCAAGCTTGAAATCCTCTTTCTTCACACTAGCGGGCTTTATTGCTATGGCGGTGCTTAGCCTATCATCCTTTATTTTCAACCTTTCTTTTAGCCTTTCAAACTCTGTGGTGTATATCACAAAACATTCATTCTCTGCCTTTTCGGATATATAAGCGGTGGGCAACTCGGAATACTCCACAAAAAGGCTCTTTTGTTTTATTTTTTTCCCTCTCTTGGGATTGTTCAATGATCTCCTCCAAGTAAGAATCCTCCCACTTGCCGGCGGTTATAAAGCAAAACCTAACATCTTCAAAAGAAACCTTATCCTCTATCCACCTTCTTAGCCTGTCCTTCTCAAAGTCAAGCCCACCGGTAAGTAGTATGGTTTTGTCTTCCACTTCCACCTCTGCCCTGCTTCCTTCTACCTTTAGCGAGTAAATTTCATACAAAAAGTGCCTGTAGGGTTTTGCTTCCGAGTTGAACCTCTGGTAGCAAAAGCCCGTGGAGGGTTTTTCAAGGATAAGGTAGATGTTTAACTTTTGTGGAAGTTCAAAGTCTTCAAACTCAAAGCTTAGACCTTTGTAATCCTTCAAAAGACTGATGAAAAGGTTTTTGAAGATAGAGGTTATTTGGTTTTTGTTTGGGTTTGGCTTAGAAAGGGCTTCTATAGTTTGTTTATTTAAAGTTTGCACAGGGATGCCAAAGAAGTCATAAACAAATCTAAAGTATTCCCAAAAGTCATAGCCACCATTTTCTTCCCGCACATCCGTATTGAGTAGCAAAAGGGCTCCTTCCAAGCTCTTTTTCTTTTCCACAATAGCCTTTAGATTTTTTATCATACAGGCAAAGTAAAGGAGGCTAAAAAGTAAGTCCAAAGAGTCTTGATGCTTTAGATTATCAAGGTCAAGCTTTTTAAGTTTTTCAAAGTTGGGTATTATTTCATCTATTGGTTTGGCTTCTTCTACCAGTTCTATCTCTGCATTGCCTACGTAATTTTTCTTTTTTGCCAAACTCAAAGCATTTTTAAAACCTTCTTTAAAGTCCTCAAGTTTTTTCTCCAAGTCCCTCTCATAAAAGATGTAAAGCCTTATCTTCTGGCTTGGTGCAAAGAAGGTGCCGTAGGTGAGTTTTCCTTCTTCTTGCTCTTTTCTAACGAAGGCGGACAAAAAGTCTTTACTTTCTCCTTTTAAAAGCTTTTTTAGGGTTTCCTTCCAGTCCTTTCTGAGCTCTTTAAGAAATTCTTCACTCTCCCATTTTTTCAAAAACTCCAAAAACTTTTGCTCGGCAACCCCTTCGTCTTCTGGATTATAAAGACCTTTCCTTAGGGCATACAAAAGGTCCTCCCATAAGGGCTCATCGGACTTTAACTCCTCAATTAGTTCCTCTGCGGTTTTTCTTTTCCAAAAGAGCCTCGCCCTGCTTACAAGTAAAGAGTCCGAAAAACCTTTAAAGTCAAAGGGTGCCAAATAGCCCACCAGCTTAAGAAGAAGAGGATTAAGAGTAGGCTTTGACTTTGTGTTTGGTTCCTTATCATCTTCTATGTTTGATACCACATACTCTTCCAAAACTTGGATAAATTCCCTTACCCTTGAGAGCTCCTCTTTAATTTTTGGATTGTCCGTTAGACTCTCCCAAGCTTGGAGAACCTTTTTTCTACCCTCCCAAATCTTTTCCCTGCTAACTTGTGTGCCATCTTCCCCCACCAGCTTTAAAAAGACAAGCCCGCTTCTTTTGTCTAATTCTTGACCTGCCACCCTTCCCACCACCAAATTGAACTTTTTACCCTTTTGGTACCTATCAAACTCAAACCTTTCTGAACCCTTTAGGGCCCTAAAGCCACGCATCCAGACCACACGATCCTTTTCATATCGGGCAACACCCTTTAGTTGATAGTTTGGATTTTGTAAAAATTTTGCCATCTCATCCCTTATGGCTTTTAGGTCCTCGGTCGAACTCTTTTCTCGCTTAAGTAGCCAATAGATCAATATAGACCAATTTTTGGCATAATCTTCCTCTCCAGTCCAAAAAAGCCCACCGTATATATAGTCGTTGGAGGGGAAATAGGAACCCTTGGCAAACATTTCAATGCACTCTAAGCTTTCACTTCCTCTTATTTCAAATTCTTTTTCTTTCATCCTCCAAGAGATTCATTATAAAGTCGACAGGAAACTTTGCAAACCTTCCACTTAAGACTTCCTTGTATGGGTAATCCTCTCCCAAGGGTACGCAGGCGTATTCCTTTAAAGCGCCAACAAAGCATCGGGTAACGGGTTTTACACTTCCCATAAGCGTGTCTGCCTTACCCCTGCCTATCCTTCCCGTTATCTTAAATTCAACTTTTTCTTTTAACCTCAAAAAATGCTTGGTTAGAACCAAAGCATAGACAGGAATTATAGTGGGCATTGTTTTTGAAGTATGAGGTAGCCCACCTTCTATGAAGCCTTTAAGCTCGTTCGTTTTATCCTGGTTATGGTCTTTTAGTATTTCTTCTAACTCCTCAAAAAGCTCTTTTATCTTCCCCCTCTTTTCGTTATCTAAAAAGGCGTAACGAACCTCCTGTTTTTCAAAAAGAATGTATGGATGGTAGTATTCAAACTCTTTTTTAAAATTAATCTGTACCGCATTCACAAAAATGGCGGAAAGAAGGGTAGTGTATAGCTTTTCCACTTTCTCTTTTTTTTCCTTGTCTTCCACAAAGGGAATAATGTTTTCCAGAAAGCTCAAAAAGCCTTCTATGTTTGCCACTTCGTTGGGTATGTATCTGGTGGCGTATTGGGTTGGCAGTGGAACAAGCACCTTTTCTTTGCCACTTTTTACAAACTGCTCCACTATGCCAAAAACAATTTTGTCCAAAAGAAGCTTTTGATTTAGCGTATGCTTTGTTATCATAAGCCTAAGGATCTGTTCGTCCGCCTTGGGTTCATACTCCAATATTCTTTCAATTAATGAATCCCACTGTGGATAGATGGGATAGACAAAGTGGAGTTCCTTTGGGTTTTTCTCCGTTTCTTCGTCCCCCCTCGCCCTTGAGATGGCTTGGATCATCTCCACCAGGTTGGACTCAATGCCAAAGTCCATGATGATGGCGTATATCTTGTTTATTGGTTTGTGAGGTCTTGAAAGGTCTATGCCCCTTGAAAGGGCGGAGGTAGAAAGGATAATGTCCTCGTTTCCTTGGTTGATTCTATCTTGGCTTTTGCGAGAGTCTGCGGTGGCTACCAAACAACTAAAACCTTCATCCTCAAGGCGTGTTTTTAACATAGCTAAAAGTTCTTTACTTTGCAAGAACAAAAAGGCGGTTTGACTGTGTCTGTCTTTAAAGGTGTGTTTTATGTAGCCAGCTATTCTGTTTGCCAGTTCTTCTTTGACTTCCTCAACTTTTTTAGCTTCATCCACAAAAAGGAACTTCCTCTTTACTATTATCTTGGGAGAAGGATAGCCATGCTTTGCACGAACACTCACCTCTATGTCTTTATACTTAAAGTCCTCTTCCTCTTTGAAATCCACAATAACCAAAGATTCGGGCACGACCTTAAACTCTCCGTACTCTTCAAGCAACTTTTCTAGTATTGCGGGCGAGTAGCCGTTGGCATCAAAGAGATATAAGTTTGCTTTTCCGCCTCTTTCTTTAACCTTTCCTAAAAAGTTAAACATCTCCTCAATGGCATAAAGTCCGTTGCGATCTCCCAAAAACTCATCCAAAATGATGTGAAAGGTATATTGGTCTGTTATGCGTTTGGAAGTGAGATTATTTAAATGTTCCGAAGTAGCTTTTCCAAACTGACTTTCCACGAGCGCCTGCTGTGTGCAAAGAGCCCATATGATGTCCTTTTTATCCGTCAGTTTTAATATCTCCTCTACCGTTCTCTTTAGAATGCCGCTGTTGGCACTTAAATTTCTGTAGGTGTCTCCTATGTT
>JBMSAP010000071.1:0-11099 GCA_049414445.1 Candidatus Caldipriscus sp.
CAGTCCAAAAGGTCACATCCAACTATAAAAACATCCGCCCCTAACCTTTCGGAGTTTAATTTCGCCACTTTCAAAGCCTTCTTATCTTTATCGCTCAGAAAAACTTTAAGATCTGGCCTCAAGAGTTTTAATGTTATACCTATAACACCGCTACCCGTACATAGATCAAGTACCTTTCCGTTTCTTGGAGCCAATTTTAATACTATATCAACTATCTTTTCCGTATCGGATCTTGGGATAAACACACCTTCCTCCACATAAAATTCAAAACCGTAAAAAACCGCTTTCCTCAATATATACTGCACAGGGTACCCCCTAGGGTATTTCAAAACCTCCTCAAAAACCTTCCAAAGAGCTTTTCCCTTAACATCCCCAACCAACACCCTCGCCTTTGATATTCCCAAGATCCCCGAGACCAGCTCCGCCCACTCCCAAACATCGTACCTCAAACACCTCATTTATGTAAAATGTACCATAGGATACCAAGCGCCCCGCCAAATATTAAGATTCCCAAAACCATCAAAATTATAAAGAGCCTCCAAGGAAAACCCTTATCCTCTATCTCAAACTCCTCCTCCTCGGGAAGAGGGACAAATTGTGTTATTTTCCTCATCCTAAACTCCTCTTCCTCCACCTTCCCTTCCGTATTTTCAGCGGGTATGGATGTTTCGATCTTTACCCTCAAATTGTACTCCATACCTTTAGCTTCCTCTATGGACAAAAGGGCATCGGCGAATTCTTTGGCACTTTGAAATCTTTGGGAAGGGAGTTTGGAAAGGGCTTTCTCAAGAATAGCATCTATTTCTGGATCTACTTCGGTGGGGGGTATGGGATCGCGTAAGATCCTGTGTTGTAATTCGTATATATCCTTCGCATCCTGAAAGGGGGTTTTCCCCGTCAACATCTCGTAAAGCATAACCCCCACGGAGTAAAGGTCAGACCTCCTGTCCGCCCTTCCCCTGAACTGCTCGGGTGCCATATATTCCGGCGTTCCCACTGCGGTTTTTTCCCCACCACCCATCCCACCCAAAACCGCTATGCCGAAATCCAAAAGGTATGCCCTCCCCTCTTTGTTGATCATTACGTTTCCGGGTTTTATATCCCTGTGCACTAAACCCTTCTCATGGGCGTACTGAAGGGCGGAGAGAACTTGAAGGGTTATATTTATGGCTTCCCGTAAGGAAAGCTTACCCCTATGTCTTAAGATCCTCTCCAGGGTATCACCATCAATAAACTGCATAACAAGGTAAAGCAAGCCATCCTCATCCCCAAAGTCAAAGATCTTAACTATGTTCGGGTGGTCAAGCTTTGACGCCATCTCCGCCTCTTGTAAAAATCTCTGAACCAACTCAGGATTTTCGGAAAATGAAGGTAGCATCACCTTTATTGCTACGGGTTTTTTGAGGTAGATGTGTTCCCCCCTATAAACTACCGCCATACCGCCGGAGCCTATTTGTTCCAGAACTTTATATTTCCCCCCTATTGTTTTTCCCACAAGGTTCATATTAACCTCCTAAAGGTAAAGGACTGAAAGTGCGCCAAAAGGGTAGAATATAATGGTGCATCTGTTATTTCGACCGCTACCGCGGTGAGGTTGTCCTCCCCTCCCCTCTCGTTGGCAATATCCCTAAGCTTCTCAAGGAGGGGTTTTGGCTCATATTTTCTTATGTAATCAATTAGCTCACGGAAGGAAAGGTAAGAGTAAAGCCCATCGGATGCTAAGAGGAACTTATCCCCCCTTGATATGTACCCTTCGTACATATGAGGCTTTACTAAGGGTTTTGAGCCCAAAGCTCTAACCAAAATGTTCCTCGCTGGGTGATTTAATGCCTCATGGGGTTTTATAAGCTTTTGTTTAACCATAAGTTGGGCCTTTGTGTCATCTTCGGTTAATAGATAAAGGTGTTTCCCCCTCAAAAGGTAAGCCCTAGTATCTCCGACGTGGGCTATATACCACTTTGATCCTGCAAGAAGCAGGGCGGTTAATGTGGTCATAGACCCTTTCAGTTCTAAGGAGGAGGTTGTTTTTTGGAAAACCGCGGAAGAAGTGTTTAAAAAAGCTCTTAAAAGTGCCATCTTGGGATTCCTTTCGGTTTTTAGGGTTTTCTGAAGCTCCAAATCCAAAGTTTCCAGCGCGTAATTTGAGGCAAAATCCCCCGCCTTTCTACTCCCAAGCCCGTCCGCTATGGCAAATAACCCCGTAAATGGATTTATTACGTAGGCGTCTTCGTTTTTGTTCCTTACCCTTCCTATATCCGTTATCCCGTAAAACTTTCCGCGCACGTCTTATAAGGATTGCCACTCCTTTATAGCCTTATCCAAAAGGTTTTCGTATTTCTTTATGTATGCGAAAACCAATCCCAAAATCGCCTTTTCCCTCCTGAGGACTATATGCATATAGAAGGGCGTGTCGTTTATGATCTTTGATATAAAGATGTACTTTGGGGTGAAGGAGAAGATCTCAACCTTATCCTCGGATTCTCCCATAGCCTCCATTGCCCTCCTTTGAGCCCTTAAAAGCTCAACGCTGTAAGCCGCGGTTATCGCAACCTCAAAGTTTGGATCCACCTTATACTCCGCTATCGTCAGCCCCTCCTCCTTATCCACCACCGCGCCTGCGACGAAACCCTGTATCTCCGAAGACATAGACGCCAAAATATTTACAAGTTTTTCCATCTCATACCTCCTTTTTTTCCATCCTTATCAAAATCCCATCCTCAAGCCTATAAACGGATGTAAAGAACTCCAAAAGCCTCTCATCATGCGTTGCTATTACAAATGTCTTCCCTATCACCCTCAGATTGTTCATTATGTGCATCAAATTCATGGCATTTTTTCTATCAAGCTCGGATGTGGGTTCATCGCAAACGAATATATCCACATCCATAGCTAAGGCCCTTGCGACCGCTACCCTCTGCCTCTCCCCTCCCGAAAGGAGCTGGATATTCTTGAACATTTTATCTTTACCTATTTCCACCGCCTCTAGGACATCCTCCGCCCTTTTCTTCGCCCTTTTGGGTGAGTACCCCTTCAATAGCAGGGGGAAATATACGTTTTCAAAGGCGTTCATTTCAGGCATAAGGTTATGGGACTGGAAGATTATGGCTATATGTTTTCTGCGGAATTCCGCAAGCTTATCGTAAGTGAATTTTTCGGGTGATATTTCGTTCTCCATAATCTCAACGAAACCCTTGTCCGCAAAATCTAAAGTTGAAATTATGTTTAAAAGGGTAGTTTTCCCCGAGCCCGAGGGACCAAAGATCCCCACCATCTCCCCCGGCACAACCCTCAAATTCACCCCCTTAAGAACATCAATTTTTGTTTCCCCAATTTTATAAGATTTCCAAACATCACTTAACTTTATTACGGGCAGGTACAAGCATAGAATTATAACATTGAAAATCATTCCAAACGCTCACCCTCTCCCCTAACGGGGGATTTGAACTTGATGTAGGATATTTCCTCATCCGTTTCAAGCCCCCTTCCATAAAGTACCCTATCCCTCTGCCTTATCTTCACGGGATCGTCCGTCCATATAACCTTCCTCTTTTTATCCCAATGTAAAGACCCAGTCCACAGCTCCGTACTGTCGGAGGATATAACATACACCTCCCCGTATGCGCTCACGTTCCCGGAAACCTGATCGTACTTTCCGCTGTCCGCCCATAGCTGGGAAGATGGTTTATTACCCGAAAAGAACATTATGCTAACGCCAAAACCCACCAACGTATCCCCCCTTTCCACCACCTTTTTCGCCTTCATTATCCACATCTTCCTACCGTTATCCGTTGATACAACCTCAACGCTATCCGCCCCAGGCTTCACCTTCTCCCTAATTTCCCCCTTTTCACCGCAGGATAAAAATAAAAGAAGAAACACCAAAACCTTCCACATTTTCGGAAATTTTAAGGCCGATATTTTACGGGTTTCTCAAAGGCTTTATAACTCTTGACCCACTTATAATACTTGCCTATGAAAAGGTACGTTCATATCGGCGCCCTCGCTATTCTCCCAGGGCTCCTCTTTGGGAGGGAAGTAAAGGTGGAAGGGTTAATGTTTGGGGATTACTACCACTTCACCTCCGCGCAAGACACCATAAACGTCCAATACCAAAGCGGTTTCTGGATCAGGCGAATATTCCTAACCTTCAAGGCGGACATAGCGGATAACTTCTCGAGTGTAATAAACTTTGAGATGAACTCACCCTACGGTTTTGATCAGAGTAAATCCGCCACTTTGGTACCTTTCGTGAAGGACGCGTATCTGAAATATAAGTTTTACGATCAGGCGCTCCTTATGGGGATAATTCCCGCTCCCACTTATTCGGTGGTTGATAAGGTTTGGGGAAAGAGGTACCTTGAGAAGTCACCTGAGGACCTTTACGGGCTTGCTCCACAGAGGGAGATAGGGGTAGGATTGGAGGGGGGATTCGGGATCTTGAAGTACTACCTATCCTTTGGGAACGGCGAAGGAGAAAGTTCGGAGTACAACAGGAACAAGAAGGGTATGGCGAGCCTCTCGGTAAAGCCCTATGGCGATTTTGTGATTGAACTTTATGGAGATTGGTGGGATAGGGACAGCTCGAAAGACAAGATTCTGGGGCATATATTCCTTGGGTACGACGGCAAGGATTTGGGTTTCGGTGTTCTATACGCCCAACAGCGCATACAAGGTGGATTGGGAGATCCCAATAGGTGGGATAATATAAGGGTTGCGGGCGTTTTTCTCAGATCGAAGTTTATGGATAATTTTGGGCTCGTTCTTAGGTACGACAGGAGCTTTGATAAAAATAGGGATGTTTTAAGGCAGAGGTACGTATATTTTCCTTCCGATACATCCCTCCACTTCGGGCTCGTTGCCCTTGAGTATTACCCAGCGAAAAACATAATAGTTTCCCCGAACGTTGAGGTAATAAAATCTGACCAACCGAACGTGAAACCCACGGTAATCTCGAGGCTTACTTTATTTTATAGGTTTTAAGGGGTGGGAATATGAAAAGGGGAATTCTTGCGCTCCTTGTTTTGGCGGTATCTTGCGCCCCCAAGAAGGAAGGGGGGACGGTGATCGTGGATGGATCTTCAACGGTATATCCCATAACCGAGGCGGTCGCGGACAAATTCCAAAAAGAAAACCCGAACATAAAGGTGGTTGTGGGGATATCCGGAACGGGTGGGGGTTTCAAGAAGTTCTGCAGGGGTGAAACGGACATAAACAACGCTTCAAGGCATATAAAGGACGAAGAGATAGAGGCTTGCAAAGAAAACGGTATAGAGTTCATAGAGCTTCCCATAGCTTACGATGCTTTGACGGTAGTGGTTAATCCCCAGAACAACTGGGTGGATTATTTAACCGTACAGGAGCTAAAAAAGATATGGGAGCCTGAGGCTCAGGGTAAGATAAAAAAGTGGAACCAGATAAGGCCTAACTGGCCCGACATCCCATTAAACCTCTACGGCGCGGGTGTGGATTCCGGAACCTTCGATTACTTCACAGAAGCGATAGTGGGAAAGGAAAAGGCAAGCAGGGGTGATTACGTCTCTTCCGAGGATGATAACGTCCTGGTTCAGGGGGTGGCGAACGACAAGTACGCGTTGGGTTATTTCGGTTTCGCGTATTACGAGGCAAACAAGGATAAGCTCAAGGCGGTTCCCATAGATAACGGAAACGGACCCGTTGAACCCTCATACGAAAACGTCATAAACGGAACATATCAACCCCTCTCGAGGCCCATTTTCATATACGTAAATAAAGAGTCCTACGAAAAGAAGCCCCATGTTAAGAAGTTCTTAGATTATTACCTCAAGGTAGCTAAGGAGAGCGTAAAAGAGGTGGGTTATGTGCCTTTACCCGATGAGGCTTATGATCTCGTGAAAGAGAGACTTGAAAAGAAAATAACGGGTTCCGCCTTCAGGGATGCAAAACCCGGCTTAAAAATCCAAGACATAATAAAGCTGGAAAAATAAAAAATAGGGGGGCCTTGAGGCCCCCCTTCTTTTATATTCCCATTTCCTCGCGCTGTTTCCTCATCATCTCAAACTGTTTCTCCATTTGTTCCATAAGGGCGGTGAGTTGTTTACCGGAGGTATCTATACTTCTTCCCAAAGCTTTTAACATAAGGAAAATGAAGCCGAGCGCCCTTTGAACATCGGGATCCCCAAGTTCCTTTATTATGCCCGAGATCCCAACCTTTGGAGGGTTTTTGAAGGTTTCTGGTGTCATAATTTCTCCCGTAGCCTTTATGAGGTTGTTCCCCATAACGGAAATTATCGTGGGATCCATAAGCTCAAGAAAATGTAAAAAGTAAGCGATGTTTGCCCATATCCTAAGGACCTTTGGGTCGGTTAAATAGGATAGAGCCTCTGAGGAAACTTCGCTTAGATTCTCAAGGAGATCCAACGTTCCATTCTCGTGAAGCCTAACCGCAACATCCAACAGCCTTTCTAAGGCTTCCGCCCTTTTTGCCTCCATCATTTTCCACCTCCTTTATTTTGTCAAATAACTTGCAAACCACATGGACTCGAAGGCCATCTTTAACAACCTAACACCCTTTCCGCGTCCCAATATTCCACAACTCGGGGGACCGGAAAGATCCACATAAAACTTTGAGAATTCGCACATTGGAAGGACCGCATCATCCCCGAAGTCCATAATACACATAGCTACCGGAGAGAAACTCTCACCCACGTAAGCCCCCTTTATCTCCGACGCTATCTCGGTGGATACGAACTCCGACTGAAAGTGCGCGACAACACCCGCGGGAGGGAGGTTTATGGCCGGGTTTACGACATCCCCCATTATGAATACGTTGTCAAACTTCTTCGAGCGGAAGGTAAGGGGATCGACGGGAGGGAAGCCCTTCGGACCCGCAAGCTCACTTTTTGCAACCACCGTGCTTGGTTTGTGGGGTGGAATCATTATCAACAGGTCGTATTCCAGCTCCCTTCCGTCCTTAGAGACGACCTTCTTGGCATCCTTGTCTATTTTATCAGGTTCAAAGTTCCCAACGAATTTTACCCCTTTGTTCGTGAGGATCTCGGAGATTATTGAGCTTATAGCAGGTCCCATATTTGATAGGGGACCAGGCGTTATATGAAATACCGTTATTTCGCTCTTTTCCCTTAGCTTCTTTGCCTTAAGCATGAGATCCAATTGTCCCGCAACCTCAAAGGGAGCGGGTGGGCACCTGTAGTACATCCCCGATATTCCGATCAATATCTTTCCTCCTTTGAAGTTCTTTAAGGCTTCCCTTAGTCTAAGGGAGCCCTCCATCGTCCAGGGATGATAAGCCTCCTCCTTGAAGTTTGGCATAGCCTCCTCATCTATCTCGGCCCCCAAGGATACAATAAGGTAATCGTAAGAAATTTCGCCCGCTTTTTCAAGAACAACCTTGTTTTGCGAGGGTATAATTTCCTTTACGTTGTCGTTTATGAATTTTACGCCTTTCCTCTCAAGAAGATTCAAAGGTCTCCTTATATCGTCGGGATCCTTATAACCCATCGCCACCCAGGGATAGCTGGGCATAAACTCGTGGTAAGGGTTTCTATCAATTAGGGTGATCTCCGCCTGATCCTTAAATATTTTTGCTAACTTGTTGGCGGAGACCAAACCCCCGACTCCTCCTCCTAGTATAAGTATTCTTGGTTTCATGGCACGGATATCATAAGGCTGACTTATTGATAAAAAAATATGTATATTTGAAAATCATTTTATGTGGGTGAGCCTAATTGAAAATTTTCCCACACAACCATAAAATTTTCATACTATGAAGAGGTTTATTCTGATAATATCCATAGCCTTTGGCCTGAAAATACTCATTTTTCGGCTTGGGGAGCGAAGCCCCCCATAAAACCAATAAATTCATAAAATTATTGACTTAATACTATTTAAATTGGATAAAGTTAAAGTGATCAATAAGTGATCAGTAATTCTTTTATTATTTCAATAGCTTTTTTTAAGGATTTTAACTCAAGGGGCTTAAAAAATTTCTTTTTATGTATTGGTTTATCTACCTTTCTTTCACCCCTCAAAAGCGTAATAATGTTTAAATCTATATCAAAGTATGACAATAAAGTATGAACTGATGGACTACCTACATTAACTTTCTTGTAAATTTCTGAATAATCGCCACCAAGTTGGCTTTCTAATTGAAATAACAAAAATTTAACATCTGGGTAGATATGTTTTACAAGTGTGCAATCAACCAAAATTCTTTTAAGCATAGCAACCTCTGTATAAGCTTTACATTCAATATAAACTTTAAATCTGTTATCAATATAAACTTGAATATCCGGCTTTATTTCATAAAACATTTCATTTGAATTTTTTAAAATGTACTTTCTAACTTCATGATTTTTTAACCTTTGGACATATTTTTTAACATCTTTTATAGGGATTCTTATTTTTCCATTTCTAAATTTTAATCTATTTTTATCATTTCCCAAATCTTCCCAAGCAATCCTAAAAAGTTCCTTTGCAATACTTTCTACTAATTTCCCTTTGCCAGCCCTTAAAATTCCGCCATAAGCTCTACCTTCTAATTTTTCCTTTTCTTTGGCAGATCTATCTATTCCTTTAACTAAATCTTCATAAGCTGATATTATTCTTTTTAATTCATTTGTTAGTTTATCCTTCATTTTCTTTCTTAATATCAAACAATGATGGAGGTGAAGCTTCGTTTTTTAATCTTTCTTCCGCTATTCTACAATAATCTTCTGATATATCTATACCTACATATTTTCTTCCTAGTCTTTTTGCTACAACAGTTGTCGTTCCAACTCCATTAAAAGGATCTAAAACAATATCACCCTTAAAACTAAATAATTTAATAACCCTTTCCGCTAATTCTTCTGGAAACATAGCAGGGTGACCAAACTTTTTCATATTTCTTTCAGGAGGAATTTCCCACTTAGCATATACCCATTTTTTGAACTCATCAGCGGTGATAGTTGCATCTTCTTTTTTCCCATAATGCTTTAAAGTTCCTTTACTGAAAATTTCAAGGAATTCCCATGTATATTTTAAATATGGATTGGATGGACTTTTCCACGACCCCCAAGCAGTATATTTACAGTTATAGTTATTCTTTTCCCAAATTATTTCTCCTTTCCATATCATTTTATTTTCCATAAAGAAATTTGAAATAATATGGTGAGTTGGGATATAATCTGAAAATAAAGGTTGAACATTTACTACAATTCTTCCTCCAAATTTTAAAACCCTTATACACTCCTTAAAAATTCTAAATAGTTTATCAAAGTATTCTTCCCAATGAACACCGTCCTTGTAGGTTTCATAATCCAAACCAAAATTATATGGTGGCGAAGTAAAAATTAAATCTATTGAATTATCAGGAAATTTCTTTAAAATTTCTTCACTATCTCCTACTATGATCTTATTAACAAACTCATCAGGCAACTTATTGTTTTTTCTTGAAAAGTTATGATTTTTAGCATAGAAAAACGGATTTCTCAATTTTTCTTTTAATGCTCTATTTTTGACTTTTCTTTCCTTGTTATAATCAACATAAATTCTTTTGTTTCCTTTAACTCCATAGCTTTTTATATTTTCAATTTTGGATAAAATTTCCAAGAAAATTTTTTCATTTTCATTATTTGTTAGCTCCGATAATCGTTTCTTAAAAGCCATAAAGTCTATTTGCCTTAAATATACTTTTAATAAGTTTCCCTGAATTTCATAAAATATATCTTCCTTCGGAAAATGAGAAAATAAATTTTCAATATAAGAAATAATAGTTTGATTTAAAGGATAGTTTATTTCAATAATTTTATATTTCATAGCTTATAATTCTAAGATTGAATCTTGGTTAAGATTGAATCTTGGTTTCATGGCACGGATATTATAAGGCTGACTTATTGATAAAAAATATGTATATTTGAAAATTATTTTATGTGGGTGAGCGTAGTTAAAGATTTTCCCACACAGCCATAAGTTTTTCATATTATGAGTAGGTTTGTTCCAATAATATCCCTAGCCTTCAGCGGGTGCTTCTTTGGGACCTTTCAAACCGCTGAACTCGTAAAACAAGGGGAGATGGACGCGGGTTTATATTTAAACTTCTCCTCTGATCCAAGGGCAAAAACTACAACTTACGGAGGGTGATTTCTCGGGTTTGGGGTTATGGATAACTTAAGCCTTGGATTAGGGGCAGGGGGTACAGGAATAGGACCATACGCAAAATGGACCGCTTATCGGCATCCGAATTATTACCTCTACTTTTCCCTAGTTCCAAGGATCTACGTGGATGTATTCTCTTCTCCAACTACGGTGTTTCCGCAAATGGATCTTATTTTTGGTGCGAGGGCTAATAGGTTCTTTTCTTGGTATGTATTCTATCAGGTCCTCTATTCCCAAAGGGAGATGAAGGTTTATGAGGGGGATACCTTTAGGATCCCTGGAAGAATAAAAGACCTTCCATTATATCACTATGCGGGCTTGGGGTTTGACATAACCACCGTATTCAGGGGTTTAAACCAAAAGACCCCTTACGGCTTCAGGATAGAGATAGGAGGCTCTTATTTTAGGAATAACGGGAGATACGAACCTGTAATAAGCTTTGGTTTTGCGCTAACAAATGCCTCCGCCTTATGGCTTGTTGATATGACATTTAATTATGTTTGCTTGCCTATGCTCGCAATAGCCTTATCTTCAATGCTTGATAATAATCAAAGCAAAAGCACCTCGGCCCAGCAACCCACATCGGGAGAGCAAAAACCACCTAAGGATACGACGGGTAAAGGTAGGAGGGTTGAAAAGGGTAAGGAAAACAAAGAGGTTATTATCAGGATAGACGAGATGGAGAAGAAGGGGGAAGAACTTAAGGAGGATAGCACAAAAGTGGAAAATAAGCAACCAGCGGTTCAGGATACCGTTAAAAAAGATACCACGGTTAAGGTACCGAAAAAACCCAAAGTGATAAGGAAAGGTATCACGAAGAAACCACAACCTTTGCCGAAAAAGGATACGGGTAAAGGGATAAGGGAGGAAAAGCCCTCGGAAACCCGTTGAAAATTTTCCCCCACAACCATAAAATTTTCATACATGCTATGAAGAGGTTTATTCCGATAATATCCATGGCCTTC
>JBMSAP010000072.1:0-9683 GCA_049414445.1 Candidatus Caldipriscus sp.
CCGGGTGTTTGCGGTACGGTTTCATCATTCGGTTCAACCTTCTGCTCCTCTTCACCTTCGGTTTTTTACCTCTTTCCCGGATACCTTAGGCTTTCGGGAGTTTATAGGGATCTAAGGGAACACCTTGTTGATAACACAATAGGTGGTTGGGATAATGACCCCGATATAGTGGATCTTGACCTTGATGGTGCAAACGACCTTTTGGTATCAGATGAGAGCGGGCCAAACGTGGTTTATTGGTATAGAAACTCGGGTTGTGGGAATTTCACGAGGCATACAATAGATCCGAACATAGCAAGCGTGGATGAAGTGGTTGCGGTGGATTATCAAAACGATGGGGATATGGATGTCTTTGCGGTTTCCGGTCCTTCAAAAGATGTGGTTTTATACAGGAACGATGGGGCTATGAGCTTCTCTACGGTGGTAATAGATCCAAATATGGGTGGGTCAAGCGAGGCGGAGGGAATAGACGCCGGGGACCTTGACAACGACGGGGATGTTGATATTGCGGTTTCTTGGCTTGCGGGAGGGCTTTGGTGGTATGAAAACACGGGTTCCGGATGGAACAAGAGGATGATAAGTAATAGTTTAGGGTGCTTGGCTTGGGATGTATTGATATGGGATTTTGATAACGATGGGAGGAAGGATATAGCCCTATCCACCACTTGCAGGCTTTATATATTCAGGAACAACGGAGGAACTCCACCGACCTTCACGGGTGTTGTAATAGATAACACCCTAAGCAACGGTTATGGGTTGGCTATGGGGGATATAAACGGGGATGGTAGGATGGATCTGGTTTTAACGGATAGGGGAGGAAGTGGATACGTTTATCTTTATATAAACAACGGGGGGCTAAGCTTCACAAAGCAGGTTATAGATAACAGCGCAAATATTCCTATGGGGGTTCAGGTGGCGGATTTTGAACCTGATGGGGACTTGGATATAGTCGTAGCCTCCCAAGGTAATAGAACCATATACGTCTATATTAACTCCGGTATGACCTTCACAAGGATGACGCCAAGTATAACTCATAGAAATTATTTTGGTGTTGGAATAGGCGATCTCGATGGTGATGCGGACCCGGATATCCTCGTGAGGGCTGGGACAACTTCCGGAAAGGAAGGGCTTTGGTGGTATGAAACAATTTTATCATATTCTCCAACGGGTTGGATAGAATCTTCAATATACGATGCGGGGGTACAGAGGAGGTGGCTCTCCGCAACTGTGGCATTTTCTCCTTGCGCGATGTCCGGGGTTCTTGTAAAGCTCTATGTAAGGGCTTCAAGGGATCTGATAACATGGACACCTTGGATCTTTGTTGGAAATTACACATCCTCTTCCTCCCTTCCTCTTCCATCCCCATTTGATGTGGTGAATTACAGGTACTTACAATATAGACTTGAACTTTACAGCTCATCGGATTCAACAAAAACCCCAATCGTAGATTTCGTTAGGTTTGATTATGATCCCCTTGGGGGAGATGATGAGCTCTCCGTTTCGGAGGATGGTAATTTGAAGGTTAGCGCCGGAAATAAAGATATTGCGGTATATACCGTTGATGGAAGGCTCATTTTGAAAGCAAAAGGCGAGTTAAGGGCAACCTTAAAGAAAGGCGTTTATAAGGTTCTGATCGGAAAGGAGAAGAGGACGATAATCATACGGTGACCTTACACTTCCTTTTGGGGTTCAGGGTGAAGAAAAAGGAGACAAGGGCGGATTGGAGGGACATAACCAACCATGCTCCCCTCCCCATACCCTCAAGGAGAAAACCTCCCCAGGCAGGACCTAGGGAAAAACCCAAACCCTGAAAAGTGCTCCAGAAACCCACGTAAGCTCCGAGTTCCCCACTTGGCGCCCTGTTTGATGCGGAAGCCATAAGCACGGGAAACATAAACATCTCCCCGAAGGTTAAGAAAGCAACGGAAAGTAGAATATGGAAATAGTTTTCCGAGAAGAGTAGGGTAAGGAAACCCAAGGTGAAAAACAAACCCCCCGCTATCACCGATCTATTATAACCGAGCCTATTCAAAACCTTACTTAGGGGCATCTGGAATAGGATGTTTAGGATCCCGTTTAGCGTGAAGAGATAAGCTATAAGATTTTTCTGGATCCTCAACTCCTCAACCGCAAATAAGCTTAGGTTGCTTATAAGCTGGGCGGATAGGGTAAAGGCAAAGGCGGTTATTAAAGAAAAAACTATAAAAGAACCATCCGGAAACACCATCCTGAACCTTATATCCCTTCCCCTCTTTTCAACCTCCTTCAAATGTTTGCTTTCGTAGAGGGCAATAATAAGGACAAGGGCGGATAGAATAAAGAGGAAAACGTACCCGAACCCTATTAAGATGGAGCTTAGAAAGGTCCCTAACGCCCAACCCAAGTTTATTGCTATCCTAGTTAAACTAAATCCCCTTACCCTATCTTCAGAAACGTCTGCTACGTAAGAATCCGCTATAGGTAGAAACATTGAAAAACTTGCGGAAACGAGGAAAACCGCGAGGAAAATTAAAAACAGGCTTGAGTTGAGGTATATAAGCAAAGCCAAAAGGAGAAGAACAAAGAGCTTAAAGCTAAGAACCGCCCTCATCAGGAAAACCCTATCAACCATGTCCCCAATGTTTCCCATAAGGAACCTGAAAACTACCCCAAAAATTACCGCGGATGTTAAGAAAACACCTACGTTGAAAACCGAAAGACCCCTATCGTGGAGGTATAGGGGTACGAAGGGCCATGAAAGGGCAAAACTTAAGGAAAGTAAAGCCCTTATAAAGTTTATTGCGAGAAGTCTCCAGTTCAAATTCCTTTATTCGGTGTAGGATCTCACCACCCTATCAACATCATTGACCGTGCGCAATGCACCTACATGCCTTTTCCCATTTATAAACATCGTCGGTGTCCCCCTAACTCCAAGACTGAAGCCCAAGGAAAGGTCCTTTTCAACCCTCTTTTTACCGAGGTCCTTATTTACGCAATCCTGTATCTTTTTAAGGGTCTTTTTGTCAAATTTTAACCAATCCCAACTGAAGGGCTCCCTTGGGGATCTTTCCTCTATCGCCTTAATCACCTCGGGTATTTTATCTTCTGGTGTGCATGCCAAAACCTCCGCCTTCCTATATGCGTTGGGGTGTATCTGAACAAGGGGGAATAACCTTATGTAAAGGGCAACATCCGGGCGGTTTTTAGCGTACTCTATTAAATTTCCATGCGTTATCCTACAATAGGGGCAGTCGGGATCCGTAAATAGCACGATCTTTATTGGTGCGTTCTCAACTCCGATTACGGGCTTTATCCCTTCAGTCAGCTTCTGCACATCAACACTTCCTTGCGATATCAAAAGTATCATCATAGTTGTCTATTTTAAGGCTGTTTTACTCCTCCCATGTATCTATCTGTGCCCTTTGAAGGCGTCCCGAATAATCAATATAAACCGTCTTTAGTTCGGTGAAGATCTCAAACGCTGTCCATCCCCCCTCCCTGTGTCCGTTTCCCGTTTGCTTTACCCCGCCGAAAGGTAAGTGGGTCTCCGCGCCTATTGTAGGGGCGTTTATGTAAGTGATACCTGCCTCCAAAAGCTCTATTGCTTCCATCGCCTCCCTTATGTCGTTGGTGTATATTGATGAAGAAAGTCCATATTTTGTATTATTCGCAAGCTCTATCGCCTCCTCAAAGGATCTCACCTTGAATACCGAAAGAACTGGTCCAAAGATCTCCTCCTGGGCTAACCTGCTGTTAGGATCCACATCCGTGAAAATCGTGGGCTCAAAGAAATAACCCTCCCTATCTATCCTCTTACCTCCATAAACCAGCTTTGCACCGCTCTCAAGCCCATACCTAACGTAAAGCTCCACCTTCTTAAGGGCACCCTCGTTTATCAAGGGTCCCATATTCGTATCCTCAAGGAGGGGGTCATCCACCTTCAACGTTTTCACCTTCTCAAGGAGAAGGTCCATAAACTTATCATAAATAGCCTCGTGTAGGATGAGTCTACTGGTCGCGGTACACCTTTGACCCGTGGTGCCAAATGCTCCCCAAAGGACGCCATCCACCGCAAGCTCAAGGTTTGCCGAAGGCATAACTATTATCGGGTTCTTCCCCCCCATCTCAAGGGCGACCTTCTTATAGTTTTTCCCAGCTATCTCCGCTATCCTTGCCCCAACAACGCTCGAACCCGTAAAGGATACCACCCTTACATCCGGGTGGGAAGCCAAAACCTCACCTACCCCCTCTCCGCTACCCGTCACCAAATTCACCACCCCATCCGGTATCCCCGCCTCCTGAAGTGCCTTAACGAACTCCGCGGCGGAAGCTGGGGCATCGGATGCGGGTTTTAATACTACCGTATTACCCGCGACGAGGGCGGGAAAGAGTTTCCAGGAAGGTATTGCCATTGGGAAGTTCCATGGTGTTATCGCCGCGACAACACCTACGGGCCTCCTTATTACGTAAGCGGTCTTGTTTGGAAGCTCACTCGTGGTTGTCACCCCAAAGAGCCTTCTACCCTCACCGAATGCGTAGAATCCCGTATCTATAGCCTCCTGAACGTCCCCCCTCGCCTCCTTTATGGGTTTCCCCATCTCCATGGTCATAAGGCGGGCGAGTTCCTCCTTCCTCGAAAGCAATATCTCCGTAGCCTTCCTTATTATCTCCGCCCTCTTAGGAGCCGGAACCCTTGACCAGTGCTTAAATGCCTTCTTTGCGGCTTCAACTGCCTCGTTTACATCTTCGGCTGTGGATAAAGGATGGACGGAAATTACTTCTGAAGGTTTTGAAGGGTTTCTGTTTTCAAAGACTTTCCCGCTTTTTGAAGGCACCCATTTCCCATTTATGAAATTCCCATATTCCTTCATAGTGTTGTATTCTAAGCTTGAAATAATAAAAACCCCTACCCGGAGTGGCGCAGGCGGGCCTCCGAGTAGAGACTGTCATTCGCACTTCGTATAACCGCAATTCTTACAAACCCAACATCCACTTTCGTTTATTAGCTTCTCCCCGCATTCCGGACAGACCGCAACCTCCAACACATCTCCATCATCCGTTATATTTTCCACCTCAAACTTCAAGATCTTGCTCTCCTTTCCCCCACTTAAAAACTCTTCAATGGCCCTCGCTATCGCATCTGGAACGGACCATATCAAACTTCCATCGGGTTGTCTAACCGGCGAAGAAGATTTTATCCCCTTAAGCTGGTGTATAATCGCATCCGGAGATATATCGCTCCTTAGAGCCAAAGATATTAATCTTCCTATGGCTTCGGACATCGCCATAATCGAGGAACCGGATTTCCCGAGATGTATAAACACCTCCCTAGGTCCGTTTCCATTCTCCGCATTCACCGTAATGTAAACCGTCCCCATATCCGTCTTAAACCTGTATGTTTTACCCGTCATAACGTAAGGTCTCGGTTTGGGTAAGATTTTCCCGGATATTGCCACCACCTTCTTTTCTTTCTCCTCCTTCTTCTCTGTTATGAGAACCCCTTCCCTTGAACCTTCCCTATAAACCGTCACCCCTTTCAGACCCATCTTTGAAGCCAAAAAGTATATTTTTCCTATCTCCTCCGGTGTGGTAGTTTCGGGTAGGTTTATGGTTGAGGATATTGACTGGTCTATGTGCTTTTGTATAACCGCCTGCATCTCGACCCTCTTCTCCGGCTTTATCTTATGCGCGGTTATAAAGAAATCCGGAAATTCATCTTCATCAAGGTCCTTCAATCCAGACATTTCCATGTATTCCTTCGCAAGGGGGTGATAAACCCTAAAGTACTCCTGGCTTAGGCTTTCGCTCCTTCTGGTGTAATATAGGGCGAATATAGGCTCTATTCCCGAAGATACCCCGGCAAGGGCGGAACCGGAACCTACGGGAGGTACGGTTAAGTACGCCACATTTCTCAAACCGTATTTTCTTATTCTTTCTATTAATTTTTCGTCAAAGTCCAAGAAATATGGGTTTTCAAGGTGCTTTTCCGGGTCAAAGTCGGGGAAAGGACCTCTTTCTATGGCGAGGTTCACCCCCTCATCGTAAACCACGTGCTTTATCCACCTGAAAAGCTTATCAACAAACTCTATTGCTTTATCCGAATCGTATCTTAGCCTCAACTTTGCGAGCATATCACCCAAGCCCGTAAATCCCACCCCTATCCTCCTCCTCCTAATTGAAGTCTCCCTTTGTCCGGGTAAGGGTTCCCTATCAAGGTTATAGTCGTTTATGTTGTCCAAGAACCTTACGTTGTACCTTAAAGCCCTCTCAAGGTTTTCATAATCTATCCTTGCCTTATCTGTAAAAGGGTCAAGGACGAAATACGAGAGGTTTATGTTTGATAGGTTGCAGGCGCCGTAAGGTTCAAGGGGTATTTCGGAGCATGGGTTTGTGCTTATAACGGGGGCGCAGTACCATCCGGTATCGTATTTTTTAACGTTGCTCCAAAGGATTATTCCGGGTTCCGCGGAAGCCCACGCGTTTTCTACGATCATCCTCCATATCTCCCTTGCGGGCATCTTCCTCTCTATCCTCTTAACCTCCTCGCTTTCGTACCACATCGTCCATATTTCGTCGTTTTCTACAGCCCTTATAAATTCTTCTGTTATTTTGACGGAAATGTTGGCGTACCTTACCCTCTTCCTCTCCGGATCGTTCTTTATGGTTATAAACTCGGGAAGGTCGGGATGGTTGTCGTTTATGGTGATCATTAATGCTCCCCTCCTCCCCTGCTGTCCTATGGTTCCCGTGACTTGAGAGAATAGATCCATAAAGCTAACCGCGCCCGTAGAGAATATTGCCGCGTTTTTCACGGGTGCCCCAGCGGGCCTCAATATAGATATGTCTGTACCCACTCCCCCTCCCCTTGAATACGTCCTCGCCATCTCCTTTGCCGCCTCAAATATCCCCTCAATGGAATCCTCCTTTATGGGTATTACATAACAGTTTTTTAGGGTAACCTTCCTGGGATTTCCCGCCCCAAACATTATCCTACCCCCAGGTATCACCTTATAATCCTTCAGCATCCAATAAAACTTCTCCTCCCATTCCCTCCTTTTTTCCTCATCCCTCTCAACGCTGGCTATCTCCCTTGCCAATCTCCTCCACATCTGTTCCGGTGATGTTTCAATAACATTTCCATCGTAATCCCTGAGGGCGTACTTGTCAAGGAAAACCCTCGTCCTAAGCTCGTCCCCATTGAAATATTGCTTTGCCTCCTCAAACTGCTCATTTGTATATCCCACCTTCTTCATAGTGTGTATTATTTGCGCGTATGGGATCCAACGTCCTCCCCTGCCCCCTCCCAAAATATCAGGGCTTACATCAAAAAACCCACAAATAAAACCTCTTAGGTTTTAAGTGCAAAATTTATCCAACCTTAAAATATTCCTCTATGCTTGACCTTGAAACCATCAAAGATCTTCAAAAAAGGGTTTTGGAACTCAAGAAGATAAAAAATGCATACATTATCGCCCATAATTATCAGCTTCCGGAAATTCAGGATGTTGCGGATTATGTTGGGGATTCCCTTGGTATGGCCCTTGAAGCAAAAAAGACAAACCATCCAATAGTAGTGGTTTGTGGGGTTCATTTTATGGCGGAAACCGCGGCGATATTGCTCCCGGATAGGAAGGTTTTAATCCCGGATCCAATGGCGGGCTGTTCTTTAGCTGATAGCATAACCGTTGAACAGCTAAAAGAATGGAAGGCAAAATACCCAAATGCGGTGGTCGTATCTTATATAAACACTACAGCGGAAGTTAAAGCCCTTTCGGATTACTGTTGTACATCATCAAATGCGGTTGAGGTGGTGAGGTCCATTCCCGAGGACAAGGATATCCTATTTTTGCCGGATATGTATTTGGGTATGTACGTTAAGGAGGTGACGAAGAGGGATAACATATACATCTGGCCCGGGGAATGCCACGTTCACGCAAAGGTTAAGATCTCGGATATAGTTGATGCAATTGAGAAAAACCCGGATGCGGACCTACTCGTACATCCCGAATGCGGATGCACAAGCAACTGTTTGTACATGAAAGAGAAGAAAAAGTTGGACCTTTACGTTCTATCAACGGGGGGTATGGTGAGGCATATAAAAAATTCCCAAAAGCAAAAATTCATAGTTGCGACGGAAACAGGCATAATTCACAGGTTAAAAAAGGAAAACTTGGATAAGGAGATCAAACCCTTAAGGGAGGATATGGTTTGCGAATATATGAAGATGATAACAATTGATAAGCTCGTAAGGTCCCTTGAGGAGGAGATTTACGAGGTTAAGGTTCCCCCCGAAATTGCGGAAAAAGCCAGAAAAGCGGTAGAAAGGATGCTCCAAATAACCCCATGAAAAGGCTCATAATCTTCCTTGTTCCTTTGATTCTTGTGGGCTTTGGAGTGTTCTATTGGCTAAATTTTATGGGTAAGGGTGAAAACGAGGGGATAATTAAGATCCTTGAAAGTTGGAAGCTTGGGGATTTTAGGGAGTATAAAAACTCGGTTATAAATTACGGGAAGTTTGAGGAGATGCTGTTTTTAAATTCCCTCTTAGGAAGAACCACATTAAGGTGTTCCCTAAATCTTGACACCCTATATTGCGAGGGTTTTTTACCCGTACCCGTCAAGGTATTCCCATCCTCAATAGAGATCCTTGGGGATGTGTATTTGGCGGAAAACCCAAAGGATTGGAAATCAATGGTGAAGAAGGGGAATTATTACGGTGCTTTACAGCTTTGTGCGGGGCAGTTTAGGGGACCCTCAAAGGCCGATAGCCTTTACCTTGAAAAAACCTGCATAGAGAGGGATATAAATTTTTGGAGATCTGTAAGCGATAGAAAGGCAAACGCGAAATTCTTGGAGATCCTATTAAAAAGGAGGGGTTTCGGTTATGTATGCCTTGATAAAAATACGTTTTTAAGCGCCGAGATCATATTTTCAAGGGCGGTTTCCTCCCCTAAGGTGGAACTTTCCAAAACCGCGGATAGGGAGGTTAAGATTTTGGGGGCGAGGTTGAAGGATGTTGAGAAAAAGCTGGAGGTAGAGATAAGATCTTCTCCGGATCCTTTGGCTGAGGCGTTTTATAGGAGGGGACTGGAGTACTTCTCCAAGGGGGATTATAAGAATGCGGAAATATTTTTCAACAGGGCTTTAAAGGTGGATCCGAACCACGAAAAGGCAAGGGAAGCTTTAGAAAGGGTCAGGAGGGCCTTGGGGAAATAATTATTTCCCTCCTTTCCACATCCAAAAACTTAAACTCCACCAAAACGTAAGGAGAGCTTCCCAAGAAAGGTAAGAGCTTTTCCCCCCATTCCACCAAAAGGATCTCCCTATTTAAAACCTCCAAGATCCCCGAGGTGTAAATATCTTCAAAGCTTTCCACCCTGTAAAGGTCCGCGTGGTTTATCCCATTGTATTTGTTTATCACGAGGAAGGTGGGACTCCTTACGAAATCTACGCCGTGATATTCGCAAAATCCCCTAACAAAAACCGTCTTTCCCACCCCAAGATCCCCCACGAGTATAAAAGTTTTGAAATTCCTAAACCTACATGCGGCATAATAACCGAGCAAAAACGTTTCCTCTTCCGAAGAGGTTATATAACTATTCCTCAAAGAGCTCGGGCAGGTAAGTCTTTAGAAGCTCATTTATCAGGATCCTCTCCTGCTGTACCGCTACGGAATCCTGGGTATAAACCTTCGTCAATACCTT
>JBMSAP010000073.1:0-3127 GCA_049414445.1 Candidatus Caldipriscus sp.
CTAACACAGGGTGAGACACCACAATTACCGCTACCTTCTCCCAAGATTGCAACTCATCATTCCGCATTATCCACACATACACCCCCTCTAAATCCACTGCATCCACAAAATAATCCTTGTCATAAAGAACGATGTTCCCCATATTCCACCTCCTTTCTTTCACGTGAATTATAAACATACAAACCAACAAAAGTATCCAAAGGATAGCAAATATAGTCTTCCACGTATGAAACAAGCATTCTTGCATCAGTTATCATATCAAGAAAGGGTGCCATATATTGAATTGCCCACACCTTACCGTCAGAAGCCAAAATCTCCCCGTATATATCAACTTCATATCTTGTCTCCCTATAAACCAAATACGTAAGGTCACCCGTAGATGAAACATATATATTCGGATAGCAAACACCCAACAGCATTAAGCCATACCCTCTTAAGGTTTCAGCTTTCCAGAAAACATCACAAAATGGATGATTCTCGGGAACATTTACCCAAAGAAACGTATCCTCTTCATATTCCGTTGAGGACGGAATAAAAAAGAACATTCCATTCCTCTTATTTTCCTTGGTTTGGTAGCCATACATCATAACAGGATACACTTCGGGATATACCTTATCCTTGAGATGCTGGAAAATATCATCTATATGAATTTCCACGATATTCAAACCCCACTCCCCCTCTAACATCTGAATTAAATCCCTTACCGAAGATATTTCCCACCTCTCAAGAACTTCCTGAGCTTTGAAAAGTAATTTAAGGGAATTTCTATTATTACGAACCTTTTCAAGAATAGTGTATTGAACATCACGGTCGCAAGCGCTAGCCCTCAGAAACCTCAACCATAGCCTTATCATCATCTCATCTCTTTTGTTACAATCATTCAACTTCTTCATATCTCACCTCCTTTTTACTTTTTTCCCTTCTCTTGGGTGCATACATCCACAAATGCCAACCCAACCTAAAAACATTTCCTTTTAACCACTTACCACCATAACCCCGAAAATACCCACCCCTCAATTCCCTACCACAAACAGGACATTTACTCTTTTGCAAACTCAACAGAAAAAACAAATCATCCTCAATCTCAAACTCCCCCACATTTCCCCCACCCACAAAATTTCCTCGCCCTTTCTTAAACATTACCTCATAAAAAAGATTTTTCAAATCCTCATCTTTGGAAAAATACTTTGGACCCCAAATATTCTGCTTACGAAAGCCTTTCCACTCGGAAGGGTCTAACTCAGACTGCAAATTCCAAGTTGGACGGGTAATGTAATAAACCATATGTTTTACCCGCTCCAAATCTCGGGCATACTGATAATGAACAACCTTAATTCCAAGTTCCCGCACTATCAAATCTTTAATCTGTTGTAATCTTCCCTCTTCAATATACCCCCAAGGCACAAGAACATTAAGATGCGGATAAAAAATTCCTTTATCCCCCGCAAAATGCCAGCGCCAGAACCCGTAATCAAAACCCACCTTTTGCATTATCTGTCTAACACCGCTTGCCACCGCACTTAAAACCCTCTTATCTTTCCAGTCTTCCCGCACTTCCGACGGACTAGTAACCACAAAATACCCAACACTTCCCACGTTAAGCCACATCTGAAACGCATAAAACAAAACCTTAACATAATTTCCCATATGATACAAACTCCCAGGCGTTCCACAATCAGGGCACCATTCCGTTTTACAGGGATGTTTGATGATATACTCACCCCTACACTCAACACAAGTTTTACGACTATAAGTTCCACACGTAAATTTTTTGTTGTCTTCCCAAGGTTTTAATGCACGCTTTATTTTCCACCTCTCTAAGGGGTCAAAACTTTTTTCTATCCTAGTCAAGATAATATCATTATATATATTACCCCCCTCTCGGAAAACATCCAAAACAACATAAGGTATATGGTAATTCTCAACCTTCACGTATGCATCCAAACTAACATCTCTAACAAAATCATTATTTACACTAACACTCCCACCAAATAAAGCCACTACATCTACCCCATCTCTCAAAGCATCCTCAACACTCACAAATTCCAAATCCTTCACTTCATCCCTCTTATTAACTCCTCATACCTCGCCTTTATCTCGGATATTCCCGAATTTATAGTTGAACCCTTCCCTACCTCATACAAAGCCACTAATTCAGGGATACCTTCCCATTCTTCCACATTCCACAAACCACTACTTTCCAAACTATCAAGCCTTACACGACTAATAATGGCATCATAAAGAGAATTGGGAACCCAGAAACTCAAAAAATCCCGCACCTTCAACAACTTAACAACAAGGAGACCTCTAATCCTCGTCTTATGCTTCAACTTTACAAAAGGATAATCCTTACGTTCCAACTCCGACACTACATACAAAAACTTATCCTTCTCCCGCTCATCATATGCAACATAAAACCACTTGCAACGCCACAGCCACTTCATACTCGGTCTTCCTTGAATGATGTTCAACTTGTAAATGTAAATGTAGATGTTCTCCATCAACGGATATTATAAAGTTGATTTTACACCTATCCCCACCCCTATATCCACTCCTATATCCATACCTATTCTCAAACCTATAACAAAAGCCAATCCAAACATCAATCAACCCCCACTTCTTACCATCCACCCCCACAACTTTACACGTTCAACAAAAACGAAAATTCGGGGTTTAGACCTTCGGTCTAAACCCCGAATTTTCAACGCTACCCGAAAGGGTAGCGTTGAAAATCAAATTATGAATACTGGGATATGACCCTCAGGAACTTTATACCCAAATTTTGCGAGAAAACCGCTAACTTTCCATTTAACCTTCTCTGGATGGTCTGTAAGTTTTATGAGACGAGACCTTCTCCAAAAATCCCGCACTTCTCCCTTCTCATCAAACCATTTAGGAATTTTATACTTCATATACAACCCCATAGACACCACCAACAAAGACCATTTTCCATCTTCTACCTCTAAGCCAGCATCAATCACAGCTACTAACACAGGGTGAGACACCACAATTACCGCTACCTTCTCCCAAGATTGCAACTCATCATTCCGCATTATCCACACATACACCCCCTCTAAATCCACTGCATCCACAAAATAATCCTTGTCATAAAGAACGATGTTCCCCA
>JBMSAP010000074.1:0-6046 GCA_049414445.1 Candidatus Caldipriscus sp.
GGATGTAAGGGATAGGGCGGAATACGAATCTTACACCTTAAAAGGGGCCATAAACATACCCGCCCAGGAGATAGAAAAACGCTGGAGGGAACTGGCAAGATACAAGAAAACCCACAAGATCGTTGTTTTTTGCAATTCTGGGAGGACTAGCTATTCAGTTGCGGTTAAACTGAGGAATTTGGGGTTTAAAGCTTACAACCTTAAGGGTGGAATGATGGCAAGCATTTAAAACTACTTTGGCACCCTTTCCTTTGAATAAAGCCTCGGACCTCAGAGCCTTTGGACCGTCGTATTCTAAAGCCCATCAAATGGGACTAATCCTTTGCACAGCTTGTAAATTTTTTGGACAAGCCTTATAATACCCGTACCATGAAAAGGTACCTTTTACGCACTATCGCGCTATGGGTTAGGGGGCTAATGTTAGCCCTCTTAAGTGTGTCTCTCGTCGCCCTATTCACAGAGTCCGCTCACGCCCAGGTAAGATTCGCAAGGACGTATGGGGGAACAAATGGTGAGTGGGCTAATTCCGTTCAACAGACATCAGACGGTGGATACATAGTGGCGGGTATTACAACTTCTTTCGGTTCGGGTAGTGGTGATGCTTTCCTTGTGAAGACTGATGCGTACGGAAACGTACAATGGGCTAAAACTTATGGAGTAAGTCTTGAAGAATTTACTTCCGTTCAACAGACATCCGACGGTGGATATATAGCGGCGGGTCAAATATATTTTTGCGGTATGGGACTTCCTGATATTTTGCTCATCAAAACAGATGCGAACGGAAACGTAATCTGGGCTAAAGTTTACTGTGGACCATTTAATTTTGGTGATGTGGCTAATTCTGTTCAACAAACATCCGACGGCGGATACATCCTGACAGGTATTACAAATTCCTATACCTACATTGGGACCCTTGATTCTGCTTTTCTCATCAAGACTGATGCGAACGGGAACATACAATGGGCTAAAACTTATCATTTATTATTACATGGTAGGACTTGGAGTTATTCTGTTCAACAGACATCAGACGGTGGATACATCATGTCGGGTTTGGCAGAGGAGTATGATAGTATATGGATGACTTATCGTCAATATGTTTTTCTCATTAAGACGGATGCAAACGGAAACGTAATCTGGGCTAAAACTTACAGGGGATTCGGATTCGGTGATATTATGGATGTTTCTAACGTTTCACAAACATCCGATGGTGGATACATTGTGGCAGGTCGTATAACAGCCACCACTGCGACTATGTATGATGTTTTCCTCATCAAGACGGATGCGAACGGGAACATACAATGGGCTAAAACTTACGGGGGAACAAATTGGGATGGGGCTTATTCCGTCCAACAAACATCCGACGGCGGATACATCTTGGCGGGTTATACAAATTCCTTCGGTGCAGGCGGTTATGATCCTTTCCTCATCAAGACGGATGCGAACGGAAACATACAGTGGGCTAAAACTTACGGGGGAACAGGTCATGATATGTTTTTTCACATTCAACAAACATCTGACGGTGGATACATTGCGACGGGTTATACATACTCCTTTGGTGCGGGGTCGATTGATGTTATCCTTATCAAGACTGATGCAAACGGAAACATAGGTTCGTGTGGAATAGTTCGAAATGCAAGTCCATTTGTAAATAATATGATCGGATTTGCTATTCCAAGGTATCCTCAGGTTGGCTATCTACCTCTAACCGTTTATTCCTTATCTCCAACCGTTACATCCCCAACCTTCTCATCTTCCCAAGTCTGTGTCTTATCCTTCGATGATAACGTTGGAATCTCCGAATCATGCAAACCCGTAAGTGGTCTTATAACGCCGTACAAAGGTGGGATAAAGGTTAGCGGATCTGGAGAATTTGAGGTTAAGGTTTATAATGTAAGTGGGGTTATGGTTAAGTCCATAAAGGGTAAAAACGAGGTTAAGCTTGAGCTTTCAAGGGGTGTTTATTTCGTTGAGGTTATCTCGGGTGGAAAGGTAATAAGGGAGAAGGTAGTGGTCAGATAAAAAAACTTTTAAAACCTTTGGGGGGTGGGTGAAAACCTACCCCCCTTTTTTTGTTTAACCTTTCAACCGTAAAATCCCGACTTATGGAGGAGCGTAAATCCGTAAAGGAGGTGAAAATAACCGTAAGTAAGGAAGAGGTTGAGAAGCTTGTGGATGAGGTGGCGCTTAGGATCTCAAAGAACGTAAGGGTGCAGGGTTTTAGGCCCGGTAAGGCACCCATAAGTATGGTAAAAAGTATGTATATGGACAGGATCATAGAGGAGGCGGTAAATGAAGCTTTAAACAGGAAGGTGGGGGAGATAATTGGGGAGAAGGGGTGGAAACTGATAACGAACCCGAGAATAAAGGCTCAAGATCAAAACGACTCCGCTTACGAATTTACGGTGGAGTTTGAGATTATCCCCGAGTTTGAGCTGCCGGATCTAACCTCAATTACAGTAAAGAAAAGGATAAAGAGGGTTACGGATTCTGACGTTGAGGAAAGGATAAACCTTTATAAGGAGGAGAACGCCCAGCTAAAGGCGGTTGATAGGGAGGTGAGGGAGGGGGACCTTGTGGTTGCCCAATATATTTTTAGGGATAAGGAGGGGAACGAAGGAAAACCGAAGAGGGCTAGGATATTTGTAAAATCCGGCGAGCTCGACGAGGATTTATATAACGCTATAATAGGTAAGAAAGCAGGTGAAAGGGTGGAAATCCCAGTTGAAGATGGAACGGAAATTTACGTTATTCAGAACATATACGAGAAGGTTTACCCGGATGACCAAGAGATAGCGGAGCTTCTCGGATATACTTCTGTGAGCGAGATGAGGGAAAAAATTAGGGAGAAGCTTATAGAGGAGTTTAGCGAAAGGGCGGAGATCGAGCTTGAAAACTCGATAATAAACGAAATATACCGCCTTAGCCCATTTGATCCACCACCCACCCTCGTTGCGAAGATATATGGGGATATAAAGGGTGAGCTCTCTGGCAAGGTGCCACCTCAGGAGCTTGAGCAGAGTGCCCAGAACCTCGCGGTTTTTAGGGCGATAACCGAGATAATCCTCCTGAAGCTCATAGAGGAAAGGAACATAGACGTGAGTGAGGAGGATATAATCAAGTACTTAAAGGAGGACGGACAGCAAAACCCAGAGGCCTTCCTGAATGAAGCGAAGAAGAGGGGGAAGCTTGATGAAATAAAATCCAGATATCTCGCAAGGAAAGCCTTTGATTACCTAAAGAATACGGTAAAAATTGAACCGGAGTTTGTAGAATGAAAGGGAAATTTTCGCAATACGTGCCCGTTGTAATAGAACAGGAAGGTAGGTTTGAGAGGGCTTATGATATATATTCCCGCCTCCTAAAGGACAGGATCATATTCCTTACCACCCCAATAGATGACCAGGTGGCGGGTTTGATAGTGGCGCAAATGCTCTTTTTGGAAACCCAAGACCCCGAAAAAGAAATATACTTCTATATAAACTCGCCCGGAGGATACGTGACCGCAGGTTTAGCAATATACGACACCATGCAGTACATAAAGCCACCGGTTGTGACGGTTTGCTTGGGTATGGCGGCATCTATGGCGGCGGTTTTGCTTGCAGGAGGGCATAAGGGTAAGAGGTTGATCCTTCCCCACGCGAGGGTTATGATCCACCAACCTTGGGGAGGGGTGCAGGGACAGGCTACGGACATAGAGATAGAGGCGAAGGAGATAGGAAGGCTTAAGAAGATGCTTAACAACATATTGGCAAACCATACAGGACAACCTTTAGAGAAGGTGGAGAAGGATACGGAGAGGAACTTTTATATGTCCGCGGAGGAAGCGGTGGAGTATGGAATAGTGGATAAGATAGTGGAACCGAGGAAGGTATGGGAAAAGTTGGCTTAAGATGTTCCTTCTGTGGGAACTTCGTAGAACAGGGTAAGTACTTTACGGGAAACGGGGCGGTTATATGCTACACATGTGTTGAGACTGCCTTTTATATGATAGAGGAAAAGCTAATAGAGGAGAGGGAAAGGAGGAACCGAATCCCCCTACCCACACCATCCGAAATAAAGGCATTCCTTGATAAGTACGTTATCGGGCAGGAGTACGCAAAAAAGGTGATATCCGTTGCGGTTTATAACCACTACAAAAGGATCTCCCTAAAGCATTTACACCCGGATATGGAAAAAGCGAATATTCTACTTATAGGCCCGAGTGGTTCTGGGAAAACCCTAATAGCAAAAACCCTTGCCAAGATCCTACACGTTCCCTTTGCGATATACGACGCAACACCCTTGACCGAGGCGGGGTATGTGGGGGAGGATGTTGAGAACATCCTTTTAAGGCTTATTCAGAACGCAAATTACGATATTGAAAAGGCTGAGAAGGGAATAGTATTTTTGGATGAGGTGGATAAGTTAGCGAGGAAGTTCGAAGGACCCTCAATAACGAGGGATGTATCTGGGGAGGGGGTACAGCAAGCTTTATTGAAGATTATAGAGGGTACGATAGCGAACGTTCCTCCCCAGGGTGGCAGAAAACATCCGGAGCAGACGTATATAAGGATAGATACGTCGGATATTCTTTTTATCTTTGGGGGAGCCTTTGAGGGGCTTGAGAAGATAATAAATCAAAGGCTTGGGAAAAGGAGTATAGGGTTTAAACTTTCGGAGGAAGAGAAGGGGAAGATAGATGACGAGAATTACGAGATATTAAGGCAAGTTACCCCCGAAGACCTAATAAAGTTCGGTTTAATACCGGAGTTTGTGGGCAGGATCCCAATAATTGTTCCCCTTCATAGCCTAAACGAGGACCACCTTGTGGATATTTTGACAAAACCAAAGAATGCCCTAATAAATCAGTTCCGCATAATGTTTGAGGCGGAAAACGTAAGCCTTGAGTTTGCACCCGAGGCCTATAGGGCAATAGCGAGGAAAGCCTTACAGAGGGGTACGGGAGCGAGGGGCCTTAGGGCTATTTTGGAAGAACTTCTAATGGATGTTATGTTTGAGCTTCCGAGCATTAAGGATAAAGTTGAGGGCGTTTATATTGACGAAAACCTAAAGGTTATCCTCATCCCAAGGAGGAGAAAGAAGAGCGCCTAGGGCATCCCCTCCACCCTAACGAAGTGGTTCAAAGGTCCGTGTCCCTTACCTATTCCAAAGGACTGCCTTATCGCCTCTGTGACGTACCTTTTTGCAACATCTATGGATGTTATAAGGTCCTTTCCCCAAGCTAGCATTGAGGTTATAGCCGATGAATATGTGCATCCCGTCCCATGCGTATTCTTCGTCTCTATCTTATCCGCCCCAAACTCGTAAAACTCAGAACCGTTGTATAAGATGTCTATTGCGAACCTTTCGTCCAAATGGCCACCCTTTACCAAGACGTTCTTAGGACCGTAATCCATAAGGTGTTTTGCAACTTCCCGCATATCCTTTATGGATGTTATCCTTTTCCCGGATAAAGCTTCCGCTTCGGGGATGTTTGGTGTTATAAGTAGGGCGAGGGGAAGGATCTTTTCGATTAATGCCTTCTCGGCTGTGGGTTTTAGCAAGGGATCACCGCTTTTTGCCCTCATAACTGGATCCACCACAAGCTTTTCTATTTTGTTTTTTGCAATACTTTCCGCCACCGCGGATATTATGTTCTCGTTGGAAAGCATCCCAGTTTTGGCAGCGGAAACTCCAATATCCTCGCAAATTACGTCTATTTGCCTTTGCACGGTTTCGGGCGGAAGGTCAAAAACCTCAAAAACCCCTACGGTATTCTGGGCGGTTATTGATGTGATGGCGCTCATACCGAAAACCTTAAAAGCGGTAAAGGTTTTTAGATCCGCCTGTATCCCCGCCCCTCCCCCACTATCCGAACCCGCGATGGTTAGAGCCCTCGGTATCAATTCCATAGTAAAGTATTCTAAAGCTAAGTTTTAAAAACAAAAGCGTCCTCTATCCCTTCCGCCAATACATGCAAGATAAACCTGTGGATCTCCTGAATTCTCTGGGTGGATCTTGAAGGAACCTTTATTAGGACATCTATTATTCCAAGGTCGTTTAGGGT
>JBMSAP010000075.1:0-15175 GCA_049414445.1 Candidatus Caldipriscus sp.
TACGAATTACGGGATTTTGGTTATGGATTTTGATGGGGATGGGAAACTTTGATACCTCAATAAAAACCAACCTTTATTCCGTTAAGGCTTCAAGAAATTTATCCGTCCAGATCTTCGGAAATATTTACGACAGAAGAAACGGGTTTTACTTTTTACTGCTCCCAAAGCCCTCGCCGATTTTTACATCCACCTTATCTCTGGTTCAGACTTTTGGGAATTTTCCTTCATGTTGTACGTTAAAAATTTACGTAAGACCTTACAGGGAGGGTTGGGGGGATTTTGTTGAAGTTCCCATAAATTCGGAATTTTATAATCCTTACCTTTCCTATATGGACAGCTTCCAAATTAATAGCATAAGAGTTGGGTTTGATGTTTCCGATAGGGAGCTTAAATTCGTAGAGAAAGTAGAAACAGCAACGGAAAACTTCGAAATTTATGATGTTTTGGGAAGGAAAGTAAAAGAAACAAGAAGGGGGATCTATTTTTTCGTTGAAAGAAGGAAGGTGAAAAAAGCGATCCTTAGATGAGCATCCATATAATACCCGTCTATGATCAACAAAGACTTTCTTTTAAAGCTCCTTTCTCAAGTTGGACCGTCGGGAGATGAGGGTAGGGCTTCAAAGGTTTGGCAGGAGGAAGCGAAAAAGTTCGCAAAGAAGGTATATACGGATACACATGGAAATACTTACGCGGAGTTTGGGGATGGAAAACCCACCCTGATGTTGGCGGGGCATATAGACGAAATAGGTTTAATGGTTCAGTATATCGACGACAATGGGTTTGTTTATATAAGCGGTGTTGGGGGTTGGGATCCTCAGGTTCTGGTGGGACAGAGGGTGAGGTTCATAGGGAAAGATGGGAAGGTGGTAAAAGGTGTGATCGGGAGGAAACCTATACACATTCTAAAGCCCGAGGAGAGGGATAAGGCGGTTAAGATGGAGGAGCTATGGGTGGATTTCGGTATGGCAAAGGAGGATCTTGAGAAGGTTATATCCGTTGGGGATTATGGGGTTTTGGATTGGGATGGTGAATTCCTCACGGATTTCAGGCTCGTCTCAAGGGCCCTTGACGATAGGATAGGCGCCTTTATTGTCCTTGAAGCTCTGAAATTTTACGCTCAAAATCCCGGGGAGACAAGGGTTGTAGCGGTGGCTACGGTTCAAGAGGAAATAGGTCTTAGGGGTGCAAAGACCAGTTCTTACTTTTTAAATCCTGATATCGCCATAGCGGTTGATGTGACGGTGGCTACGGATTATCCAGGCGTTGATAAGAGAACGATAGGGGATATAAAGCTCGGTGGGGGTCCCGTTTTGGCAAAGGGACCCAACATAAACCCGGTTGTTTTTGAACTCTTGCTTGAGACCGCAAGGGAGGAGGGAATAACCGTGCAGATTGAGGCTTCCCCCAGGGGAACACCAACGGATGCGAACTTTATACAGATGGAAAGGGGAGGGATCCCTACCGCATTAATTTCCATACCTTGCAGGTATTTGCACTCACCCTCCGAGATGGTGGATATAAGGGATGTTGAAGGGGCAGTTAAGCTCATATCATCTTTTGCCAAGAAAATTTCGGGCAAAACAAAAGAGGATTTTATACCCTGGTAGAATATGAAGGCTTTAGGTAAGACAAAGGGGGGACCGGGGTTACAGCTTATAGATGCTCCGGTCCCGAAGCCCGAATTTGGTGAGGTTTTAATAAAGGTAAAATATGCCTCAATATGCGGGAGCGATGTGCATATATACAAATGGGATGAGTTTGCCCAAAGCGAGATAACAAAGTTCCCAAGGATCATAGGGCACGAATCCGCAGGGGAAATAGTGGAGATAGGTGAGGGAGTTGAAGGTTTAAAGGTTGGTGATTTCGTCGGGATCGAAACTCACATAGCATGTGGAAAGTGTTATCAGTGCAGGATAGGAAAGAAGCATGTTTGTAAGAACGTAAAGATCTTGGGTTTCCATAGGGATGGAGCCTTCGCTGAATATATGACCATACCTGCGGAAAACGTCTGGAAGATACCGGAAACAATACCAAAACATTGGGTTCCCCTCATGGAGCCCATGGGAAATGCGGTGGATACCGCCCTCGCGGGTGATATAGTTGGTGCGGATGTTTTGGTGGTGGGAACGGGACCAATAGGAGCTATGGCGGTTGCAATAGCGAAGGCTGTCGGGGCTGGAAAAGTTATAGCGACGGACATAAACGATGTTAGGTTGAATATAGCAAAGAAGATGGGGGCGGATTACACCATAAATCCCGAGATAGAGAGCCTGAGGAGCGCGATTATGGATATAACGGGGGGAAAGGGGGTTGATGTGGTCCTTGAGATGTCCGGAAATCCCAATGCCTTGGAGAATGCCCTAAACCTATTAACAAACGGTGGATGGGTTGGTTTGCTCGGACTTTACGGGAAGAATAGGATAGATTTCCCGATGAACTCCGTAATAATGAGGGGGATAACCCTTTACGGGATAACGGGAAGGAAGATGTTCTCAACTTGGGTAAAAACTACCGCCCTTCTTGAAAGCGGAAAGGTGAATCTGGAACCCCTCATTACCCACAGGATAACCCTTGATGAGTACAAGGAGGGCTTTGAGGCTATAATGAACGGTTCCGCAATGAAGGTAATGTTTGAGATAGGTTAGCGGGCATATAATACCATCTTATGAAGAGGTTTTATTTTCTCCTTTTGACGGGTTTGGTAATATACGGGTGTAAGGAAACCAAGGTTCCCCATACATCCGTGTTCGGCGTAGGTGGATCTACGGGACCTGCTTTGAGGAGCCTTTACTCCCTCCTTCCCTCCAACATAACCCCACCGACTTTCCCTTCCTTCCTAGACAGCATAAAATACGAGACCGTTATTTTTAAGATCCTGGTGGATGGACAAGAAGATCCAAACGCGGAGGTTTTAGTGGGTTCAACCAGGTTAAGCTATTCTTCCGATATGGGTTTGTACATGCTTGTGGATTCAAACGGAATACCCAAACCCGTAGAACTTTCCGCCGGAACGGAAATTTCCATACGTACAAACAAGTACAATGAAAGCATAAAATTCAGTCTTCCCGCATTAAATCCTCCGGACAGCATAGCGGTTGATACCGGTATAGTGGTCGGGGATTCCATAAGGGTTTCCTGGAGTCCTGTCTCAGGGGCGGATTCAATACAGGTTTTCTTCAAGCTCAACGATAAGGATCCCCACATAAAGAACTTACCCCCCACCGCAACTTATTATTACATACCGTCATCCTATGTTAGCGATACCGGAACTGCCTTCCTTATGGTTAACGTCCTGAAATACTTGAAAATTCAGGATGCCCTTCCCCCCTCAACCATGCTTTTGATAAAGGGTAAAGCCTATCCCCTGCCCATAAGGGTAAGGTAATGCACAGTTCGGTTTATGAGAACCTTTTAAAGGGGAATTTAAGGGGACTTTTACTTTCGGGTTCTTCAAGTGAAGAATTTGCGGAGGTTGATTGGCTTGAATTTCCAAAGGGAAATATAAAAAAGCCATTTATAGCGGTTGATGGTTCTTACAAGAGCGCGGTCAGGGATTTTGGGTTAATATACGTTATAACGGGACTTGCGCTCTATCAGAATGGGGAAATGATAAAAGATAGGGGGCTATCCTTCGTTGATATAATGGAAAAAAATATCTTCAGACAGAAGCACCTGTCCGACTTCCTTTCTATGTTTATGAAGTTGGCGGAGGTAAAAAACCTCTTGAGGATTTTGAGAGACACGAATGACGATCACATCATCCTTATGGATGGCTCCTTTATAAGCGACGTAATAACCCCACAACCAACATATGAATGGGTTAGCCACTTGGGGATTGAAAGGGAGGAATTGGAAAGGTGCGAAGAAAAACTCTCGGAGATTTCCGAAGAAATTGAAGGGAATTTTTGGAAGGAAGATTTCGCCTTTGTTTATCTTGCGGAAAACTTTTTAAAAGAAAGCCTACCCATAAGGGCCTACGCGGTTATTAATCTCCTATATTACGAATACTTGCTCGCCTTAAGGAAGCTAACCGAACTCAAAAACCCCATATTTTTCATAGCCAAGGATTCCTTCTCTTCGGATTTCGTAAAAGCTTGGGGGATAAGGGAGTTTTTGACGGATCAGGTGATGTTCAATACTTGTACAAGAGGGATGCCCGGTTATGCCTCTCCAATACCCGCAATCCTTGAAGAAAAAAAGAAGTATTTGCCCTCGAGTTTTGTGGGAATATTGGATGTGGAAGTTTATCAGACCTTCGTCCGCTTTACCCCAGAGGCGGTTTCAACCTACAAGGTTGAGATCCTGAACGTCCCAAAGGAAGAGATAGGTATTTACCTATCCCATATTGCAAATATCTCGCCAGAAGGATATCCATTTTTACTTGTAAAGGCTCATAAGGAAGTGGTTATAACGGAAAGGGATATAGAAAGGATTGGGGATAAGCTATATCCCTTGACAAAATCGCCCAGATTTTACCTCAATGGATAAACCCTTCTTCATAGCCGGACCCTGCGTAATTGAAAGTGAAGCTTTGGTTATGGAGATAGCGGAAAAATTAAAGGAGATTTCGGAAGATTTAAGGATAGAGCTTTTCTTTAAATCCTCCTACGACAAGGCAAATAGGACATCAATAAGTGGGTTTAGGGGACCGGGTTTGGAGAAAGGTTTAGAGATCCTTGCGAAGGTTAAAGAAAGGTTTAATTTAAAAATTTTAACGGACGTTCACGATATGCACGATATACCGAAGGTTGCTGAGGTTGTTGATGTGATACAAATACCCGCCTTCCTTTCAAGACAAACGGATATGCTCGTTTTAGCAGGAAGGACGGGCAAGATAGTAAATATTAAAAAGGGGCAGTTTATGTCCCCGAATGAGGCGTTAAAGGCGATTGAAAAAGTTAAGAGTGTAGGAGGTGAGGTTTGGATAACCGAGAGGGGAACAACCTTTGGATATAACGATCTTGTGGTTGATTTTAGGAACGCGGTTTGGTTGAGGGGTTGTGGGGCAAAGTTGGTATATGATGCAACCCACTCTTTACAGAGGCCAGGGATCTCGGAGGGTTCGGGTGGTTATAGAAAATTGATAACACACTTGGCAAGGGGAGCCATTGCGGTGGGTTTTGATGGGATCTTTTCCGAGGTTCACCCGGATCCAAGAAAAGCCCTATCCGATGCAAGCACGCAAATACCCTTAAAATTTTACAAAAACTTCGTTGAGATGATCCTTGAAATTTGGGAGGCATCTAAGAAATGGTACGATTTTGAGTTTCCCGATTGATCAACCACCTCAAAAGCTCCCCAGCAAGTGGCAAATTGTCCATCATAACGTGTTCAACGTTTATTCCAAGCTTTAAGGATAATACTTCTTCCGCTAAAACTTTTGCCACATCCAAACCTCTCCCAGCCAAGATTTCCATTTTAACATTTTCCGGGATTTTTACCCTGAATCCCTCCAAAAAATTTATATCCCTCTCCCCCCTTATGGGCGCGATGCTTACAAAGATCTTCGCCGGTTTTATCCCCTCCCTCTCGCAAAGCCCATAATAACCTTCAAGGGTCCTTTTCAAGCTTTCCGTCTCAAATATTATTTGGGAAATAAATCCGTCAAATCCCCAAACCGTTCTCTTAAAAAGCCTAAAATCCTCACCTTCCCTTGAAAATATCGCTATTCCATAAACCTCCCTAAGGTATCCCTTTGCCAATCTAACCACCCCATCCTTATCACCTATATTAACCAAAGCAACCTTGTCCGTAATTTCGGATATCTCACAGAAAGTTTCCTCAAGGTCCTCTTTTGAAACGACCTTGTCAATTATCACGTCCATCTTTTCATTTATTCCCTTTATGATCCTTGAGAACTCAATCGGTGAAAGCTTTTCCCTCTGGGGAACCTCGGGAATGTTCATTATTCTCAAGCCAGCACTTTCTAAGATCCTTACGAACTCCTCCGCCCTTCTCTTTACTCTTCCCTCATCCCATCTCAAGGGTGGGGGAACCGCGGTGAAGATAATCATATATCCTTACAAGTTTATCGGCTATCTTTTCCGACGAGAACCTTTCCCTTATCATTTCCTGTCCCCTTAATACCATCAACTTCGCATTTTCCCAATTTGAAAGGAGTTTTTCTATGGCATCCGCGATCGCCACTGGATCCTTTTCTGGGACCAATATCCCGGTTTTGCCGTCCTCAACTATATCTGGAATCCCGCCCACATTGCTCGCTATAACGGGAAGTCCGAAGGATAAAGCCTCAAGAAGTACGACCCCCAACCCCTCGGTATCCCCCCTTGAATCCACTATAGAAGGTAGAACGAATATATCCGACCTTTTGTACTCTTCCATCAGGTCTTCGGCGCTCAATTTTCCCAAGAACTTAACGGAATCCAAATCCTTTGCGGAATTTTTCAAGCTTTCCATAAGGAGACCTTCCCCCACGATTCTAAGCTCCGCTTTTATCCCCCTTTCCTTCAATATCCTCATAGCCCAGATCAGGTAAATTACCCCCTTCCTCTCCACGAGCCTTCCTACGAAAAGGATCCTCGGATTTTCCGGCTTTTCTTTTGGTGGGAAAAGTTCCTTAAATTCAAGGGCGGAGGAGTAGGGAAGTATTATAACGTTTTCCTTACCTAAAAGTTTTGCGGAATAAGTTGATATTGCGGTCTTAACGTTCGCGGTTTTAACCAAAATTTTTAAGACTTTCCCTAATATTCCCAGACTTTCCGCAAGCTTTACCTCGGCGGTATAGTAAGAATGCACCACAGGTGTTCCCTTAACCTTGAAGGGTAGGGAAAATAGGGAGAGGGGTATGGGCCAGTGAACGTGGATCACATCGTAATTTTCCTTTCCCGAGAGGATCAGGGCGTTTAAAAAACCCGATGTTATGTAGAAGGGTATTAGGAACTTTGCCCATCTGTTGAATTTTAGAAGCTCGGGGATGGCGGTTTTATATCCCAAAATTTCCCCCCTGGGGAAAAAGTAGGAGAAACGATGAACGTAAAAATCCCCAAACCTCTCCCCCTCCCTTCCCAAATACCTTGGGCAAAAAAGCTCTACTTTTACCCCTTTCCTCTCAACTTCCCTTAAAATCCTCCAAAGCCAAGGCGTTAAAATCTCCGATTCCTCCTCGCTATACGGACATGCGGTTAAGATATGTAATACCCTCAACTACCTTTGGTCAATCGGTATATATTTCTTATCCAGCTCCCCCTTGTATATTGAGGATGGCCTAAAGAGCCTGTTATCCTCAAGGTATTCCAAAACGTGCGCCGCCCAACCCGCTACCCTTGCAATTGCAAATATGGGGGTAAACAGATCCGTGCTTATTCCAAGGGCGTTATAAACTATTCCGGAATAGAAGTCCACGTTGGGGAATATTCCCTTCTGGGCTACTTTCTTCATCATATACTCCTCAACCTTTACCGCAATCTCATAGTATTTGCTCTCCTTTGCAAGCTCCTCCGCGAACTTCTTCAATATCCTCGCCCTTGGGTCGTAAGCCTTATATACCCTGTGCCCAAATCCCATTATCTTCTTCTTCTGTGCCAAGCTTTCCTCTATGTACTTTTCCACGTTATCAGCCGAGCCTATCTCGTCAAACATCTTTAAAACCGCTTCGTTTGCTCCCCCATGTAAGGGTCCCTTTAGTGCTCCTATCCCCGCAACTATGGCGGAGTACATATCCGATAGCGTTGATGCGACGACCATGGAGGCAAAGGTTGAAGAGTTCATCTCGTGGTCCGCATGGAGTATTAGGGCAACATCCATAACCTTACTTTCGTACTTGGTGGGAATCTTACCCGTAAGCATATAGAGGAAGTTTTCCGCATGAGAGAGGGAGGGATTGGGCCTTACTATGTCAAGGTTTTTCCTGATCCTGTCAAAGTATGCAACTACGGTTGGAAACTTCGCTATTAATCTTAAGGCTATCCTGAACTTCGCGTCAAGGTCGTCCCTCCTTGCATCCTCGTCGTAAGATTCAAGGAGGGATACCACGGATCTGAGGGCGCTCATAGGGTGGGTTTGAGGGGGAAGATCGTAAATAAACTCTATCACTTCTTCGGGTAAGTCCCTTGAGCTCCTCAAAGCCGCGTCAAATACCTTTAGCTCTCCCTTCGTCGGAAGCCTCCTTAAAAGTAAGGATAGCGCCACCTCTTCGTATGTGGAGTTTTCTGCCCATTCCTCTATGGGAATCCCAAGGTAATAAAGCTTACCCTCCTGACCGTCTATATATGTTAAAACGCTCTCCGCAGCTGGGATATCCTCCAAACCTTTAGAAAAGGGATACTCTTTCATAGCCTCTGTATTCTAAGCGTGAAATCTAAAGTGCAACCCTATAATACCCGACTATGGATCTTAAAAAGCAAAACATCATCATAACGATAATAAATATAATCCTCGTCATCATCCTAATAATCATCCTCGCAAGGCCCGGGCAGAAACCCAAGGAGATAGAGGTAAATTTGGCGACAATAGAGGATATATCTAGCCTACCTTATTGGGTAGCGTACGAGAGGGGAATTTTTGGAAATTACGGTGTAAAGTTTAAGCCGAACGAGGTAAGTAGGCCCCTTGACGAGCTTGAAAACACCATAAAGGGTAGCCTTTACGCCCTTTTCGGAATAGATTACACACATACTATCTTTAAAAATGCGGGGGATTTAAGCCTCGTGAGGGTTTTGTATTATGTGAGATCCTACGGGGATGGGTTGGTGGTTAAGGATACTACGCTTAAGTTGGGGAAATTGGGCGGGAAAAGGATCGGATACAGCGAAAACACGAGGTATAACGTTTTGCTGGAGGAGGTTTTAAAGCTGGGTGGGGATACCGAGGTGGATTTTGTGGGTTTAACCCTTGAGGAGATGGAAAGCGCCCTCGATCAGGGTAGGGTGGATGCGATTTACGCGGTGGAACCCCTCTTGTCTTACCTTGAAGCTAAAGGTTATAGGGTGATAAAGAGGGAAGTGGTCTTTCCGAAGGATGTTCCCATAATTCAGGGTATGGGAATAACATCGGCGGTTAACGTATCCTTGAGGAAGGACGCAATAAATAGGATAAAGGGCACCGTAAGGGACGCGTTGAAGTACTTACAGGAAAACCCCCAGGAGGCAAAGAACATACTTAAAGACCGTTTAGGACTGAACCTTAGAGAATTACCGGAGGTTGTTATCCCAACAAACCTTGATGACTTCAACAAAATGAACGAATACCTGATATCCAAAAAGCTTGTGCCTTATAGCACAATAAAGGTTGAAAATATCCTTTCCGAAAAGTAGTTTTTACGCCACCCTTTCGTCGGTCTTCATAATTTTTGGGAATTCGCCCTTTTTCCTTCCCCTCCTTCCCTTTTTGGGTTTCTCCCTTTGGTTCAGGGCTTTAAGGGAAAGTCGCAATCCCTTTCTCCTCTCCTTCCTCATAGCTTTACCCTATTGGCTCTTTCACTCCCTATGGATTTACAACCTCGATGTTCCGAACAATATAAGGCCCCTTCTACTTTTGGGGGTTTTAACTATGTCCCTGATCCTTTCCGTTATTTGGGCTTTCTGGGGTTGGGCGGTTTCAAGGTTTAAGGGTTTAACCGCGGTTCTTTTCGGCTCATTTCTCTTCGTATCCTTGGAGTTCATAAGGGGGGAAAATTTGGGGGATCTGTCCTACCCTTGGGCTTTGGTGGGGGAGAGCTTGGTAAATTCACCCTTTTTGAAGCTTTCCGCCCTATTTGGCGTTTATTTCTTAAGTTTTTTCGTTGTCCTTGTTGGGGGTTTAATATCCCTTTGGAGTTTGAGGTATATAATTTCGGCGCTAATAATGCTCTCCTTCGGTATTCTTTGGAATTTCGTTTATAAATTACCCAAGCCTTCGGGTGAGATAAAAGTCGCGATTTTGCAACCCAACATCCTCCCGAGGTTAGATTTTGATCCCAAGGAATGGGAGGAAACTTTCAAGGCTTACAGG
The DNA here is from genome assembly GCA_049414445.1 of Candidatus Caldipriscus sp. GTDB lineage: Bacteria > Hydrothermota > Hydrothermia > LBFQ01 > LBFQ01 > Caldipriscus. The sequence continues at coordinate 9,949 of JBMSAP010000075.1, forward strand.
GAAATAACTGAAAATTTGGGGGAATTGGACCTCGTTGTAGCATCCGAATCCGCCTTTCCTGGAATACACACGCATTCTCAAAACTCCCAAAAGATAGTTTCCGAGATCTTGGAGAGAACAAAGGCGCCTATACTCTTTGGAACGGGAGGGGTTGAGAGGGATACGATCCTTAGGTATTACAATAGGGCTTTGTTGGTGGATACGAGCGGTAAAATAGTGGGGTTTTACGATAAGGTGCGCCTTGTGCCTTTCGGTGAAAACCTACCCTTTTATGAATTCTTACCCGAATTTATCAGGGAGATAGAGCTTGGGCAGGGGAATTACAGCAGGGGCAGGGGTTTTTATCCGATAAGCTACGGTAATTTGAAGATAGGGGTTATGATTTGCTACGAATCCATATTTAGTGGTATAGGGAAAAGGTTGGTTGATAACGGGGCGAACGTTTTGGCGGTGATAACGAGCGATGGGTGGTTTGGGAAAAGCTTGGGACCCGTTGAGCACTTTTATTTAGGGATCCCGAGGGCGGTTGAAACGGGTAGGTATCTAATAAGGTCCGCAAAGACCGGAATTTCCGCGATAATAGACCCGGAGGGTAGGGTGGTGGAAAGCTTGGAACTCTACACCAGGGGTAGCATAGTGGGGAGCGTTAAACTTTACGAGCATAGGACACCCTTCGTTTCATTTGGTTTCCTTTTCCCTTACCTCTGCCTTATCCTTTCCCTGCTTATATGGATCTTAAGGAAAAGGTTTATTGGGCTTTCTTAAAACTTTTGTGCGCGTTTGGTAGGCAAAACTGGTGGCCAAGGATATGGAATATTGCAAGCGTTGAGGATGAGGTGATATTGGGGGCGGTTTTGACGCAAAACGTAAGCTGGAAAAATGTTGAAAGGGTTTTGGAAAATTTAAAACAGATGGGAATAAGGAGCTTGGAGGATCTCTTGAAGTTTGAGGATGAGTTTTTGGAAGAACTTTTAAAACCCACCGCCTTCGTGAAACGAAAAATCAAAACCCTGAGGGGGATATTTGGGGTTTTAAGATCGGGAAATTTGAGTAGGGAGGAATTTTTGAAGGTTTATGGGGTTGGCGAGGAGACCGCGGACGTTATAATGCTTTACGCATACAATTTTCCAACCTTCGTCCTTGACGAATACACCCTAAGGTGGTTTGGAAGGTTTTTCGGCTTTTCGCCAAAAAAGGGGGAAATCAGGGGAATTTTGCACTTTGAAGATCTATTTTACCTAAAGGAAATGCACGCTTTAATTGATGAACTTGGCAAGAGATTTTGCAAAAAGGAGCCGTTATGTGGAAAGTGTCCATTAAGGGTTAAATGTTCCTTTGCGAGAAAATAAAAAAGGGGGGCGGGTTTTCACCCACCCCCCAGAGGTTTTAAGGGTTTTTTATCTGATCACCACCTTCTCCCTTATTACCTTTCCACCCGATACAACCTCCACGAAATAAACACCCCTTGAAAGCTCAAGCTTAACCTCGTCCTTACCCTTTATGGACTTAACCATAACCCCACTTACATTATAAACCTTCACCTCAAATTCTCCAGATTTGGTAATTTTTATCCCACCTTTGTATGGGGTTATAAGACCACTTGCAATTTGGCAGGATTCGGAGATTCCAACGTTATCATCGAAGGATAAGGGACAGACTTCGTAAACTGTTAAGGTTGGGGATGTAGTGGTTAGAGATGGAGATTCAGGTGTGAGGCTTAAAGAAGAAACGGAAGGAGAAAATGCAGTTACCGTTGGTGAAGGTGTTGTTACCGTTGGGCTTGCATTTCTAACTATTCCACACGAACCTATATTCCCGTTCCCATCTGTCTTCACAAGGAAAACATCCCAACTACCAGCACCGAAGGAATTTGTACGACTCGCCACTATGTATCCACCGTCTGATGTCTGTTGAACGGAATAAGCCCTATCATTATTTGCTCCCCCGTAAGTTTTAGCCCACTGTACGTTCCCGTTCGCATCAGTCTTGATGAGGAAAATATCTTCACTGCCCGCACCAAAGGAATTTGTCCTATCCGCCACTATGTATCCACCGTCTGATGTCTGTTGAACGGAACGAGCTACTTCACTACTTACTCCCCCGTAAGTTTTAGCCCATTCTACGTTCCCGAAAGCATCAGTCTTGATGAGGAAAATATCATGCAAGCCCGCACCGAAGGAGAGTGTAGCACCCGCCACTATGTATCCACCGTCTGATGTCTGTTGAACGGAATAAGCCCAATCACCACTTGCTCCCCCGTAAGTTTTAGCCCATTGTAAGTTCCCGTTCGCATCAGTCTTCATGAGGAAAATATCATCCCAGCCCGCACCGAAGGACTCTGTATAACCCGCCACTATGTATCCACCGTCAGATGTCTGTTGAACGGAAAAAGTCAAATCATGAACTGATCCCCCGTAAGTTTTAGCCCATTGTACGTTTCCGTTCGCATCAGTCTTGATAAGTAAAATATCCTCAAAGCCCGCACCGAAGGAAGTTGTCCAACCCGCCACTATGTATCCGCCGTCGGATGTCTGTTGAACGGAATGAGCCCTATCGTCACCCGCTCCCCCGTAAGTTCTAGCCCATTGTAAGTTTCCGGATGCATTAATCTTGATGAGGAAAATATCCCAATTGCCCGCACCGAATGATAAGGTATGACCCGCCACGATGTATCCACCGTCGGATGTCTGCTGAACGGAAAAAGCATACTCATCAGCTGATCCCCCGTAAGTTTTAGCCCATTGTACGTTCCCGCTCGCATCCGTCTTGATGAGGAAAATATCCCGACCGCCCGCACCGAAGGAATTTGTATGACCCGCCACTATGTATCCACCGTCTGATGTTTGTTGAACGGAATAAACCCGATCATTATCTGTTCCTCCGTAAGTTTTAGCCCAGATTATGTTTCCGTTCGCATCAGTCTTGATGAGAATAATATCTTCATTGCCCGCACCAAAGGAATATGTAACGCCCGCCACTATGTATCCACCGTCTGATGTCTGTTGAACGGAAAAGGCATGATCATAACCCGTTCCCCCGTAAGTTTTTGCGAATGTCACAGCGTAAGCGTACTGTGTGAAGAAGGCGACGAGGGACACACTTAAGAGGGCTAATATTAGCCCCCTAACCCATAGCGCAGAAGTGCGTAAAAGGTAACTTTTCATACGTAGGATATTATAACTCTGTCCAATTCCCTAAAATTGGTTGTTCTTTTGCGAGAAAATAAAAAAGGGGGCGGGCCTTCACCCACCCCCAGAGGTTTTAAGGGTTTCTTACCTGATCACTACCTTCTCCCTTATTACCTTTCCACCCGAGATAACCTCAACGAAATAAACACCCCTTGAAAGCTCAAGCTTAACCTCGTCCTTACCCTTCACAGACTTAACTATAACCCCACTTACATTATAAACCTTCACCTCAAACTCTCCAGATTTGGTAATTTTTATCCCACCTTTGTATGGCGTTATAAGACCTCTTGCAATTTGGCATGATTCGGAGATTCCAAGCTCATTATCGTCGGATAAAGGACAGCGAGAGGTAACAGTTAAAGTTGGGGATGTAACGGTTGGAGATGGAGATGTAACTGTGAGGCTTACAGAACGAACGGTAGGAGAAGGTGTAGTTACCGTTACTGGAGGTGTGCTTACCGGTCGGCTTACATCTATAACTATTTCACACGAACCTATGTTCCCGTTCGCATCGGTCTTGATGAGAAAACTATTCGTACCACTAATTGAGGAATATGTCCAACCCGTCATTATGTATCCGCCGTCGGATGTCTGTTGAACGGAATAAACAAAATCCTGATCTTCTATCCCGATAAATTTAAACCATTGTACGTTTCCGGAAGCATCAGTTTTGATGAATAAAATACGATAAACGCCCGTAATCCCCGCCACTATGTATCCGCCGTCGGATGTCTGTTGAATGGAAAGAGCCGCCTCATGAATACCCGGATCTCCGTAAGTTTTAGCCCATTCTAAGTTCCCGTTCGCATCAGTCTTAATGAGGAAAAAATCGTATTGATACCCGGGAACACCGAAGTAATTTGTAGCACCCGCCAGTATGTATCCACCGTCGGATGTCTGTTGAACGGACGAAGCCTCATCATTACTACTCGCTTGCCCGTAAGTTTTAGCCCATTGTATGTTTCCGTTCGCATCGGTCTTGATGAGGATAATATCACTCACGCCCGCACCGAAGTATGCTGTATAACCCGCCACTATGTATCCACCGTCTGATGTCTGTCGAACGGAAGTAGCTTCCACTCCCTCGTAAATTTTAGCCCATTCTAAGTTCCCGTTCGCATCAGTCTTGATGAGGAGAGAATAACCGCCAATACCGCCGGCAACTGGCCTACCCACCATTATGTATCCGCCGTCGGATGTTTGTTGAACGGAATAAGCCCTATCATTATCTGTTCCCCCGTAAGTTTTAGCCCATTGTACGTTCCCGAAAGCATCTGTCTTGATGAGGAAAATATCCTCCCCGCCCGCACCGAAGGAAGTTGTTAAACCCGCCACTATGTATCCGCCGTCTGAGGTCTGTTGAACGGAAAAAGCAAAATCATGATCTGTTCCCCCGTAAGTTTTAGCCCATTGTATGTCTCCGTTCGCATCAGTCTTGATGAGGATAATATCCCAATAGCCCGCACCGAAGGAAAATGTCCAACCCGCCACGATATATCCACCGTCGGATGTCTGTTGAACGGGAGAAGCCATAACACTACCCGTTCCCCCGTAAATTTTTGCGAATCTTACTACCTGCGCGTGAGCGTACTGTGTGAAGAAGGCGACGAGGGACACACTTAAGAGGGCTAATATTAGCCCCCTAACCCATAGTGCGATAGTGCGTAAAAGGTTCCCTTTCATGGTACATAATCATAATATTATAAGGCTGTCCAATTCCCTTATTGTCCCCTTAAAAAGGGTTAATCCCACTTGGTAATAGCAAAGCAGGGTGAAATACTTTCCTTGGCATTGGGATACAGAAGTAGTTTTAAATACTTGCCATTATTCCGCCCTTAAGGTTGTAAGCTTTAAACCCCAAATTCCTCAGTTTAACCGCAACGGAATAGCTAGTTCTTCCAGAATTGCAAAAAACAACGATCTTGTGGGTTTTCTTGTATCTTGCCAGTTCCCTCCAGCGTTTTTCTATCTCCTGGGCGGGTATGTTTATGGCCCCTTTTAAGGTGTAAGATTCGTATTCCGCCCTATCCCTTACATCC
>JBMSAP010000076.1:0-2180 GCA_049414445.1 Candidatus Caldipriscus sp.
CTTTAAGGGTGGAGGGTGGGGACACGGGATAGGTATGTGTCAGGTTGGGGCTGGGGTTAGGGCGCTAAGGGGTTGGAAGTACGAGGATATTCTGAGGTTTTATTACGGAAACGTTGAACTGGTAAGAGTTTATAAATAAGATCCTTCAAAAATCGTTGTCTATAGAGCAACAATTTTTCCATCTTTTTGTCATTACAAAAACAGATTCCATGATATATTCTTCCCCCTTCACTATAATAGTATCTTATCACACGATAACTGTTTTGCGGGCACAGGGTGGTAGATAATTCTAATAAGGGATGGGCGTTTTTGTCGGTTTTCCCTACGGGACCTACCCTTACGAAAACCCATATAGAGTTATGCAAATTAGTTTTTACGCCTATCATACTAAGGGATTGCAGGTAGGGGAAAGGAACTTGGCACACTTTGCCATTTTCCGATAAATCTATAATTCTTGTGTAAAGGTAATTTTCTTCATTTCTACATATTGAATAATCCACCGATGTCAAATATAAGTCAAAAGTTATACGCAAAATGACAAAAGGAAGAGTGAAAAAGATAAAAACTTTACCCATCTTAGGAAATCTCCTTAAAAACTTATGAACATAGGTTAATCCAAAAGGAACAATAAATACGCTTTGAAAAGCTCTTGGTGGGAAAATTTGCGTAGGCAAGGAGGATAAAATATAAAACAAACCTGTAGGTGAGAAAAGCGAAATGCATATTATGATTTCATATGGACTCCTAAACTTGTTTAAAATACCAACCAAATTTGTTTGTATAGTTGTTGCATTAGATACATAAAGGAAATCCACAAGGCCTGGATCGTTGATTTTGGCATATAGAAAGAGTATTAGATACAACGGCGAAAAGGCAAAAGATGAAACAAAGAATTTAAAAATATCCTTGAAATTCCTACTGTAACTCCACACGATAAAGGATAATGGCAAAACCCAAGTTATCATTTGGAATTTGAAAAGGAAGGCGGAAATTGAAAGAAATAAACCCGCAAGTATATATTTTCTCAATATAATCAAATACCAAGCCAATAAGGCAAAAACAAAGGAGAATATATCAGGCCTTATCTTTAGGGCAAAAATTAAAACGTAAGTGTTTAAGGTGCTAAGAAGCAAGATAATTGAATTTACAAGGGGATTGTCGTACGAACGTTTTAGTATTAAATACATTAGAAAAATGCCGATAAGCGTAAGGGCGAAATTAAGATAAGTCATAAAATAAAGGTTCCCGAAAATCTTAAAGAATAAGTATGATATAAGGGTGTACCCCGGTGAAAAATAACATCCTTGCAAGTAGGGTCTCATGGGGTTTAAAATTTCGGTGGAAAACTCTGTATAATTCTCCAATTCCTTTGAAACATAAGCCCTATTGGCAAATTCATAGGCGCAGTAAGACCATAAAAAAGTGTCAATGTTCGAGGCGTGAAAAGCGTCGCTCGTTAAAAAATATGGGAGCGTAAAAACCCTTACCATGAAGTTTGAGGTAATAACTGCTATTGACAACCCAAGCGAAAACTTGAATATGTCAATTTTCACGACTTTGAATTTTAAAGATGTGGTTTTCCTACAACCACAACAAACTCTCCCTTCTCCTTGACTTTATCCTTTACTTCACTTAATTTACCATATAGGTACTCCTCAAAAAGCTTGGTCATCTCCCTGCATATGCAAACCCTCCTATCCCCCAAAACCTCCAACACCTCCTCCAAAAATTCTTTAATATCGTAAGGTGATACGTAAAATACTATGCTCCCCTCAAAATCCTTTACATTCTCCAAAAGCTTCCTCCTTTTTCCCTTCTTCTGAGGTGGAAAGCCCAAGAACATAAACCTATCCGTCTCCAAACCGCTCACGGAAAGGGCAGCTATAACCGCGGAAGGACCTGGAACGGGTAAGACATCAATACCCTCCTCCCTGCACCTTTTAACAAGCCTATAACCCGGATCCGATATTAGCGGTGTTCCAGCATCGGAGATTAAAGCTATGTTTTTCCCCTCCTTTAAAAGATCTATAACCTCCGGGATCCTCTTCTCCTCGTTCCCCTCAAAGTAAGAAATTAACGGCTTTTCTATACCATAATGCTTCAATAGGATCTTCGCCCTCCTTGTGTCTTCGCATAATATAAAATCGCATTCCTTCAAGGTTCTTATTGCCCTCAGGGTT
>JBMSAP010000077.1:0-45577 GCA_049414445.1 Candidatus Caldipriscus sp.
AAGGCACGCTGCCAGCGTTAGCCCTGAGCCAGGATCAAACCCTCCAAAGCTAATTTCTCACCCTCTCATCCCCTCACCCCCACCCTCTCCTACCATCCCAAGCACTCAATAATGCCTTATTTCTACCCCATCGTCAAGTAACCCCCTAACCCTCTCCATCTCCCTTATATACTCCTCGTATAAAGGGAATGCGGAAGTTAGCTCCTTCACTTTATTTTTCACCCTCTTTATAACATCCTCGTTTCCTTTACTCTTTAAAACCTCCGCTATCATCTTCCCTATTTCCCTCATCTCCTTCTCCTTCATACCCCTCGTGGTAACCGCCGGCGTCCCTATCCTTATCCCGCTCGTTATCCATGGTTTTTGAGGGTCAAAGGGTATAGTGTTCTTATTTACGGTTATGTGCGCCATCTCCAACCACTCCTGCGCTTGCTTACCCGTTATTTCTAAATTCCTCAGATCCACTAACATTAAGTGCGTATCCGTCCCGTTTGATACAAGCTTAAGACCTTCCTCGAGCAAAGTTTGAGCTAGGGCTTCCGCGTTCCTCCTTATTTGCCTTTGATATTCTTTAAATTCTTCTCTCATCGCCTCCTTGAATGCCACCGCCTTTGCGGCTATTACGTGCATCAGGGGACCTCCCTGTATCCCAGGGAAAACGGTTTTATCTATAATTTGGGCAAATTCGTTTGATGTTAATATAATCGCTCCCCTTGGTCCCCTGAGGGTTTTGTGGGTTGTGGTTGTGGTAAAGTGGGCGTAAGGTATGGGGGATGGGTGTTCGTTTGAGACCACAAGACCCGCTATATGAGCTATATCCGCAAGTAAATATGCCCCAACCTCATCCGCTATCTCCCTAAAGGCTTTAAAGTCTATCCTCCTTGGGTAAGCGGAATAACCACAAACAATTATTTTTGGTCTATGTTCCCTTGCAAGCTCCCTTATTTGGTCATAATCCAAGGTTTCAGTTTCCGGGTTTACGCCGTAATATACCACCTTAAAGAACTTGCCGGCAAAGTTAACCGGAGAACCGTGGGATAGGTGCCCTCCGTGATCCAACCTCATCGCAAGTATAGTATCGCCGGGCTGTAAAACTGAAAAATATACCGCCATGTTCGCCTGGGTTCCGGAATGGGGTTGCACATTTGCATGCTCCGCGTTAAAAAGCCTCTTTGCCCTCTCTATAGCAAGTTGCTCGGCAATATCTACGAACTCACAACCCCCATAATACCTCTTTGATGGGTAACCCTCAGCGTACTTGTTTGTAAGGGGACTTCCCAAGGCGGTTAGGACCGCAAGGCTCGTAAAGTTCTCAGATGCTATTAACTCAAGGGTTTCGTTCTGTCTCTTCACCTCAAGGTATATCGCTTCAAATATCTCAGGATCGGTCTTCCTCAAAGCCTCAAAGAACATACCGTTATTTTAAGGTCGCCTTAATACAAAAAATACGATCGCAACAAGGAAAACGAAAAGCAAAGATGCCCAGAGGAACATAACCGCTTCCTTAACAAGGGGAGGCGTACCCACCTCTATCTCAACCTTTCCCTTAGCCTTCCATACGTTGAAAAATTGCCCCTCAAACTCCCTCCTACCATCAAAAACCGCATTTTTAACCTTAACCTTTATTGAAGTGTCAGCAAATACCCTGTAATTTTCCGCCCCCTCCCTCTTCAAACTGAAGTAATCGGAAAGCACGAAATAATCAAAACCAAAGTTTCCCTCCCCGGGCAAAAGTAATGGGGTTAAGGTTATATTCTGGTTGGATCTGAAGTAATCGGATTGATCCCCCGTGATATTAAAACCCTCCGACTTTTTTGGCAATTTTACCTCCAATATGGGACCCCTGAAAGCCCTGTTGGAAGTATTTTTAAACTCAACGAGCTCCACTATATGATAAACCCCCCTCTCCTTGAAAATCCCCAAATTATGCGAAACCACCGATATATCCGACCTATCCCCTGAAACATCATAAACCTCAACGGTGATGGACCTCGAAGTATCGTTTAATATTATGGGTTGGGAGGGAAACCTTTCCCCTTTATAGATCACGGTTAGCCCAACAACATGCGGATCCTTGGGAATCCTTATCCATCCCTCCCCCTTAATCTCCACCGTATCAAATACCTCCTTGCCATCCGTAAAAAATCCCGCAACTTCAACCCTTAAGCTATCCGAAACAAACCTTCCAAGCGTTCTATTGAAAACTTTTACATAAACCGAATCCGCGGAAATCAGAAAAAGGAACATTATAGCTTCTTTGCCACTATGGAGAATAGGATCCTCGCAACTCCCAAATTCCTCTCCTCAAAGCCCGCCACTATCCATCTCTTATCTACCCTTTCGCCATACACAATGAGCTCCCTCGGATATTCTAAATGGAAGCTCTTTAAGTTCTTTTGCAGGATGGGAAGTATTTCCCCAATCTTATCCCAAGAACCGAACATCTTTTGTATCTTTCCCTCTGAGAATACGAAAACGAATCTGGTTTGCTCCGGAAGATCTTTCCTCTCCTGGCTTATTACCCCTTCAAAAATCGCCGGAAATACCTCTTCCACCTTTGGCACACCCTTCTTTTCGCTGATTATTGTCCTCTTCTTCTCTTTTATCCTCTCTATCACCTCGGGAAGGGTCCTTAGGAGCCTGTCCGCTATGTCTATGTCAAAGGGGGTATCCTCTTTTATTGAATTTATATCCACACCCGAAAGCTCAGTCCAAAGCCTTATGGCGTCGGGATCGTTTCCAAGCTCCTCCTTTCCCTGCAAAACTATCATATAAAGCTCAGACATACAACACCTCCCTTATTTGCTCCGGCGTTAAACCAAAGGACTTTGCGTAAGCTATTACCCTTAAGGTTGCACTTTCCCTCTCAAGATCGTTGATGTAATCCATCACGGAGTAAAAGCTCACGGGATCCACCCTAAATCCCCTCCTAACATCCTCGAAGAACTTCCTCTCAAACAGTATATCAACCCCCTCAAGCTTAACCGCCCTGATCTTCAAGGATTCCAAAAGGACCTTCTGAAGTTCTTCTAAGCTTTCGCACCTCAAAACTTTCGCTTTCAAACCCTCAAAGTGTCCCCCCTCCAACCAAAGGTTAGGCTTTTCGCCGTTCTGAAGGGAGATGATAGCTAGGGATATGTTCTTGGCGTCAATTAAGTACTTGTAAAACTCTATAACCGCAGGATGAACATTTCTGGAAAGGATGTTTGAATAGAAGGAAGTATAAACTTCGTATTCAAAACGCGCGAGATCCCCTTCTTTAAGATACTTTAGGGCCTCCCGCGTTATATCAAAAGGTAGGCCCTTTATGACGGTCTTTACCCTCTCCGCTACGGAATATGCACTTTCTTCCTTTAATAATGTCTTGATCCTCACATCGTCAAGGATCCCAACGGGGAATATGGAATAGAGGATCTCCTCGCTTGGGTGGGAATAGAATTTCCCCCTAACTAAGGATATGAAATTTTGGAGATCCCACCGAGACAAGTAGGTTTCAAGGGAATAAAGTAGGGTTTGCTCATCCGAGAGGAGTGCCTTTACCTTATTTACCTCATCAATGAAGGAGGAGTTTATTACCCTTATGAGCTTTTCCAAACCCGTCTTTTCGGGGAATTTCTGTAGGTATTTGCCGTACCTCGTCTCTTTTAGCAAATTTTCAAGATTATCAAGGTTTTCCTTTATTATCGCCTCTATCTGCAAAGGTTTTAGCATCTTCGCCCTTCTTCCCCTTATCCTCGCGTAGGCGTACTCAATGGTCATTTTATACCCCCTTGTTATAATTGGGTGCCTCTTTTGTTATAAAAACATCGTGGGGATGGCTTTCCCTTATCCCCGCATGGGTAATCTTCACGAATTCGGACCTTTCCCTCAATTCCTCTATATTTGACGCACCCAAGTATCCCATCCCCGCCTTCAACCCCCCTACAAGTTGAAAAATTACATCCTTAACACTTCCCCTATATGGCACCATTCCCTCAACCCCTTCCGGAACGAACTTTAACGCTCCTTCCCACCCGTACCTACTCGCCCCACCTTCCATCATCGCCCCCAAGGAACCCATACCCCTATAAGTTTTGTACCTTCTTCCCTCGTAAAATACATCCTCGCCCGGACTCTCATCCGTCCCCGCCAAAAGGCTTCCCACCATCACCGCATCCGCACCCGCAGATATTGCCTTAACAATATCCCCCGAGTACCTTATTCCACCATCCGCTATCAATGGAACCCCGTTTCTTGATGTCGCCCTATAGCAATCCATTATGGCGCTCAGCTGGGGAACACCCACACCCGCAACCACCCTAGTGGTGCATATGGAACCCGGACCAACCCCGACCTTTATAGAATCCGCCCCCTTATCTATCAAAAACATCGCGCCATCGTAAGTGGCGACGTTCCCAGCAACCACATCAACCTTTGGATAGCTCTCCTTTAAATATTCAACCAAATCCCCAACCCTCTTGCTATGTCCGTGGGCGGTATCAACGACGAAAGCATCAACCCCAGCCTCGTACAAAAGCTGAGCCCTCCTTTCAAAATCCTTCGAGGGTCCTATAGCGGCAGCAACCCTAAGCCTACCCAATTCATCCACGTTGGCGTCCGTTTCTTCCGTATGCCCGAAAACGTCCTTTGCGTTTATTAACCCCATAAGCTCACAGTTTTCGTTTATCACAGGGAGCTTCTCTATCCTGTGTTTCCTCAAAATCTCTTTTGCCTCTTCTAAGGTTATGGGGTATCTCGCGACGATCAATTTCTCTTTTGGTGTCATGTGTTTTGTCACGGGTTCAAGGTCGTTCTGGGAATAGTATATATCCCTTTTTGTTATCAAGCCCAAAAGCCTACCCCTTTCATCAACCACGGGAACCCCGGATATACCCAAAGAGTTCATCAGGTTTTTCGCTTCCCCTACTGTGGCATCGGGGGATAGGGTGTAGGGATTTACGACCATCCAAGCCCTGAACCTCTTTACCCTCTTAACCTCCTCCGCCTGAGCCTCCGGGGACAAATTTCTATGTATTACCCCTATCCCCCCGTTCAAAGCCATCGCCACCGCCATCCTATGTTCGGTAACCGTATCCATCGCGGCGGAAACTATGGGAATACCAAGGGGTATGTTCCTGCTGAACTTGCTCCTTACATCAACCTGTGTGGGCAAAACCTCGCTGTACTTTGGAACAAGCAAAACATCATCAAACGTTAAAAGTTCCTTAATCTGGATTTCGATGCGGGGCATATTAATCCCTAAACAGCATTTCTATCCTTTCGTACTTTGCCCCGGGGCCAAAATAACCCTGCTTTATCACAAGCTTTTCGGGATCTATAGGCGCATTTTTGAGTATAAGTTCCCTCAAAACTTTAGCCCTATCCTCGTAAAGGAAATTGTTAGTAGCATAAATATAAACCTCAACGGGTCCGTTGCCCTTGTACTTAGCCTTTAGGAAATTCAACATTTCCACTATCCTTTCCTCACCGTCGGGCTGTAGATTTGCCCTTCCCGGTTGAAAGACATAATCTGTGTTGAGGTATATTAGGTTGTCACCCTTGGGGTTTGAAATAACGAACCCCACGATCTCTGGGATCTCTCTAACCTCCCTCCTCTTTGCTCCGGTTTTCCTCTCAAGGTACACCCTATATGTGAACCTCTCGCCGGGCTTTATGGCGGGTGTCCCCTTGTCCGATATTCCGTCCCACTCTATCTTTTCCGGAACCCCGCCCCTACCCTCAAAGGTCTTAACGGGTATCCCAGCGGAGTTGTAGATCTCTATCTTCCAGTTGTCGGGTTTTGGAAGCTTACCGGGTTGAATGATAATTTTATCTACCACCATCTGTGGATAGACGGGCCTCCTGAGGAAGGGGTTGTTCAGCTTTACCACCTCGGAGAGCTCCTTATCCACCTCGGCGGGTAGCCTCTTTTCAAGTCCTCTCTCCTTTAGGAGTATGAAGCTGTCTACGGGTTCAAAGGGTTTAAGCTGAAGATCCACTACGGGTTTAACAGCATCCTCTATCTTATACTCCGCAACACCTATTACCGTCTCCTCCTCTTGGATCTCACCACCTCGCTGCGCAAAAAGTAAAACTGGAATCAGGGGAATTAAAAACCTCTTCATTTTACTCCAACACGAACCTCATGGTGATCTTACCCTCACAACCCTCGGGTACGTTTGAAGAGAACTGCCAACCCCTTATCGCCTCCACCGCCGCCCTATCAAGGATGTCGTATCCGCTGGATTTTAGTAAGTTAAGGCTCCTGATGGTTCCGTTGGAGGAAAGGACCACTTGGACCACCACCGTCCCCTGCCAGCCTTCCCTCCTAGCCCTCAAGGGATATTCCGGCTTTACCCTCCTTACCACCTTACCCGCTATACAACCCTCCACCTCTATTGCTCCTCCACCCCTAACCTGTACGGGCTCCGCAGGTGCTGTTATCGCCGCCTTTGCAGCGGGCTTTGGAACCGCAACATCCACCGATGGGGCGGCCGCCGCCAATCCACCTCCTCCGCCACTTAGCTTTATTCCACCGCCTCCACCTTCACCTCCGAGCCCAAGTCCTCCACCCAAGGAACCCTCAAATCCGGCACCCCCTAGGGATACCGCGGGAACCGCCTCCTGGGCAAGTATATCCGCGGTCCTTACCCCCTTGGTGGGAACCGCAACCACCACATCCGCCGCCTCCACGGATAAAGATCTATCAAGGGAAGATATATCTATCTTTGCGGAGGTTTCCAAAGCGAGGTTTAGGTCAATGTTTTTCACATGAATTTGTTCAGGTAGCATAGCGGTGCTTGCTATCTGAAGCTTAATTTCTTGGGGTATATCAACGTTCAGCTTGGGACCCCCGAGCTTTATCGTGGGGTTCATGGTTTGGGAGAGTTTAGCCTGAAGGTCCACCTTCTGTTGATCGGGCTTTTTCTCCCCTTCCTTTTTATCCTCCTTCTTTTCTTCCGCCTTCTTCTTTTCCTCCTCAAGCTTTTTCATAAGTTTAGGTGGCAAATTCTTTTTCTGGGCAAGCTTTTGTTCAAGAAGCTGGATCTCCCTAAGCCTCGCCTCCTCAAGCATCTCAGCTATCTTACCCCTCATCACCCAAGCTAACCCCGCGAGGATCACGAGGGACCAGAGGAAGAAAACCGCCAACCTCCTCTGGGCCCTATCCTCTTTCTCCTCCGGCAACTTTATTGTTTTTACCTGTGCCATATTTCACCTCCTACTGCGTATTATAAGGCAGAAAAATTTATCTCCTCCTCTTTATCACCGCCAGCGCGGTTCTCCTACAACCCGCCTTCTTCGTCTCGTCTATAACCTCCAAAACTTTACCCCAGTTCAGCTCCTTGTCCGCCCTTATCACCGTAAGTTGCGTACCCTCAAGGGTTGGATCTCCCGCATCCATGGCGTACTTCCTTTGCATCTCCTTTACCCTTTCCCTAAGGGCATCCAGAGTGGGCATTTCTTTATCTCCAACGTATATCTTACCTTCCTTTGTCACCGATATTGGAATACTCTGTTCAAGATCCACCTCTATAACGTTCGCCTTAGGTATATCCACCTTTATGCTCGTGCCTTGAAAGAGGGCTTGGGCGTTCGCTATCATCGTTGCCAAAACCAATATCATAACCCCCGCCATTGGAAAGAGGTACTTTCCAATATCGGGAGGTCCCTTCCTTTCAAACTTTTTTGCCATAAGAACCCCCTATTGCTTCTTTACCCTTTTCATTATCAACACGTCCGAGGCACCCTTCTCTTTTAGCAAGTCTATCATTGAAATCACGTTTTCGTATATAACCTCTTCGTCCGCGGATAATAGTGCTTGCTTCTTGATGCTCCTTGCCAAAAGTTGGGGTATCAAATCGGGAAGTATGGTCGGGTCCACCGGTTCTTCGTTCAATAGTATTGTTCCATCCGCCTTCATATGGATATTCACCTTTATGTCGCTCCTTTGGGGTTGCTGGGGGGTGGGGAGGTTAAGCCTTGCGGGAAGGGACCTGCTTATGTATATTCCGGATTCCACCAAGAAGGGTATCGTAAGCATAAACATTATGACAAGCGAAGTTACCACGTCGGAAAAGGGACCCAAGTTTATAGAAACTTTTCTAGGCTTTGAAAACTCCCTTTTTCTTGCCATATTATGCCTTCTGGAGCTGGGATACCATGATTATCAGCCTTCTCGCCGCGCTGTCTATCCTCGTGGTTATCTGATCCGCTATGTTGGTAACATAGTTATAAACCGCAGTACCTATCATGGCAATTACCAACCCCCACCATGTAGTTACGAGAGCGGTGGATATACCCTTACCCACGACCTCCGGACCTCCCGTTCCCGTAACCGCTATCTGGTGGAAGGAGTCTATCAAACCGTCTACGGTTCCAAAGAGACCCATAAGGGGTGCCACCGCTATTAAGGTTGCCAATCCCGTGGTGAACTTTAGGAGCTTTGTCCTTTCAAAGGACAATACGGAGTCCATCATATCGTACATCTGATCGGGAGGAAGGTGGATGTTTTCAAGACCAGCCCTTAGGGTGTTGTGAAGAGGGTGATCCGTCCTCTTAAGGTAAGATATTGCCCCTTCCACGTCCCCGTTCTCAAGGTAGGATTGAACATCCGCCAGGACTTTGTTAGGGTTAAAGTTCTTCCTTGTAAGGATGTAATAGAGCCTCTCACCCGATAGGACGAGGACACCTATGAAGAGAAAGAGTAGTAAGAGCATCGTAAGGTTATCGAAGAAACCCCCGAACGTCACCACCCCGTCCACCACCGCATATAGGCGGAACGCATTTAGGGGATTAAACCCCTCCTGAAGTGTCGGCAAAACCGAAAATAGCATTTCCATATTCCACCTCCTTTTTATTGCGGAAGCTGTTTAATAATATCTTCCATTTGTTGGGCCTCCGCGACCCTACCCTGCTGTCTATATAGATCCGAGGCCTGCCTGAAGGCCCTAACCGCGTTCCTCGTGTCCCCCATCTCGTTATAAGCCACACCCATTATTCTATAGGCATCCGGAACCCTTTGGCTGTTCGGAAACCTCCTGACAAAACTTTGGGCGGCCTTTACAGCCTGATCGTACTCCTGAAGGGAAAGGTGGGCTGTTGCGGTGTAATAGAATACATCCTCCGCTTGCGGACCATCGGGATAGAAATCCCTGTACTTCTTAAAGGCCTCAAGGGCTTCCCTGAACTTCTTGTTCTTAAGGTAAAGGGTACCCGCATAATAGAGCGCCTCGGCGGCCTTATCGCTCTTGGGGTATTCGTTACCCAAACGGAAAAAGAGGTCGGCGGACTTTATTTCATCCCCCGCGTTCATAGCATCCGCTGCGGCCTTGAAAAGCGCCAGGGCGGCTATGTTGCTCGTTGGGAACCTCTCTAAGAACTTCTCAAGGTAAGAGGGATCCTGCTCGGTTAGCCTGAAATATACCCTTTCAAGTCCATTTTTAGCTTTGGATGCAAGCTCATGTTTGGGGAACTTATTAAGGAAGATTTCGTACTCCTGCCTTGCCGCCTCCCAATCCCTCTTACCCTCGTAGGACTCTCCTATCCAAAACTGGGCCCTTGGAACCTGAGGATGACCCGGGCAATGCTCCAAGAACCAACGGAAACGGGATATAGCGTCGTCAAATTGTCCCGCCAGTTTGTAAAGCTCACCCGACGAGAAAGCCGCGTCGCAGGATTTGGGTTGTCTGGGATATTTTTGCATCGTCATATCCCAGTTTCTCACCGCATCCCCATAAGATTTCGCCGCTTTTGCCGCAAACCCGGAATAGTAAAGGGCTTCTGAGGCAACCTCCTCCCTCTCTGGAGCAAAGTTGTAAACCGCGTAGAACCTACCGAAGGCATCTACGTACCTACCCTTATTGAACTCCGCAACACCTATACCCAGAAAGGTCGCCATAACCACGGAGGTATCGGGGGATTGACCCGCTATAGCGTTCAGCTGGGCCAAGGCATCATCAAGGCGGTCCTGATGTATATAAACCCAACCGAGTCCAAGCCTGGAGAGGATTATGAGGTCCTTTGATAGACCGTATTTTAGGTTTAGGTTATATAGCTTCTCCGCTGTGGCATAGTCCTTGTTGTAATAGTGCGCCTCCGCTAAGGCATGAACGAACCAAGAGTTCCAAATGCTAAACACCGTATCCCTCGACACTTCCTCGTTGTAAAGGTTTCCCCTGGCCATCGCGGCCTCAAACTCCTTCTGATTTATGAGGGAGAAGATCATCATTGCCATGGCGGGTCTCCTGAAATAGGATTTCTGATAGTTCTCTATTAGGAACTGGAACTGCTCCATAGCTCTGGGGTATTTCCTTAAAAGGTAGTGTACGGCTCCCGTTAGATATTCGCTTATGCCCTGCTCTTCTAAGGATAAGGGGAAAGAACCCACCTGATTGGCAAGTAGATAAGCGTTGTTTGTATCCCCTTTGTAATAATAAGTTTGAGCAAGCCTTAAGACAGAAATAAAGGACACCACCTGATCGTTTGCCCTTGAACGGGCGGTTTGATAGTATGCTAAAGCTTCGTTGTATTGCTTGAGGGCAAGCTGTATGTTACCGACAAAGTACGCCGCAAGACCCGCAAGTTCAAAATTCCTCTTTCTAGTAAGCAAAGTTAGTTTTTCAAGGGCTTTGGGTAGGAGGGTGCTGTCCCTCTTACCTCCTTCCCCCATCCCCATCCTGTAAAGGGATATTCCCCAGAAGTACTGCACATAATCCGAAAGCTTGTGCCCGTGAAACCTCTTTGTGAAGGCGTCCGCAAGCTCCGATGTGGCCTTGTAGTCCCCATAAATGAAGTTAGCCTCAACTATCCCATAATTTATGAGTGCCTCATGCGGTGTCCCGGAATAATCCTCAAGGAGCCCTTTGTAAATCGCCACCGCATCAAGGGGCCTTCCTAAGATCGCCAACGTTCTGGCATAATAGAACCTTGCTTCGGGTACACTTTGGGCTCTTGCAAGCTTCTCGGATGCTTCAATGAACTTCCCTTCCCTGTACGCTATTACACCATCAAGGAACTTCGTCCTATCCGAGTTTTTGTAATAGGGGTAGTTTTGCAAAGCCAAAAGCTTTTGCTTCGCTATATTCACATCGCCCTTTATGGCGTAAGCGAGGGCGACAGCGTATGCTATCTCCTGATCAAGATAGGTCCCCTTTACGTCCCTCTCCTTTGAAAGCTTATCCCACTCCCGTATTGCGTCGTCAAACTTCCCTTGATTGAATAGGGCTTCCGCTATCCTGTACCTCGTCTCGTTCCCAAAGCCGTACTTGTAAGAGACCCTTAGGATTTTCCTGTATATCTTCTCGGATTTGGAATAATCCCCTTTCCTGAAGAGCTCCTCCGCATCCTTATATGCCCTGTAAAAATCCTGATAAGACATTGCAAAAATTAAGGTTATCATCTTACCAAACCTCCACCCTTTTAACCGTTAAGAGGTACCCCGCGCGTTCGTAAATCTCCCCCCCCGAATCCACAACCCGATAGTGATAATTATAATTTCCGGGGGGCACGATCCTACCCGAGTCGTCCCTTCCGTCCCACTCTATCCTGACGGGAGGTTCCCCCTCCCCATAAAACGTCCTCACCACCTCCCCGGTCTGCTTCTTTATTATAAATTCCCAGCTTTCAACGTTCTGCCTTGGGAAAGTGTGGATATATATGAATGCTATGTTCGCTTCCCCTTCGGTGGGGGATATAAGCTTTGGATCCGCATCCGCCCAAACCCTGTACCCTCCAAACTTAATCGTCCCAGAAAACTGCAAATACTCCTTATAAACGCCCTGTGATGCGTAATTTAACGTGTAAGTACCGTCCAACCTGAATATTATATCCCTGATCGTGAACTCAAAACTACCCCCACCGGAAACCTCCTCGTAATTTATTCCTCCCCTTACGTACAGGAAAGATAATAACCTTGCCTCCCCTCCACCGTAAAACTTGAACCCATTATAGTAAGTTGAGTAAGCCCCATCAACCACGAGGTTTACCCAGTTGAAGGGCCTTAAGCCTATGCCAAACCTCCAGATCTGGGGGTAAGTTTGCGAGGTTATAAAGTAGCTTTCCTTGGGGGGAATAAAGTGCTGTCCCACCACGCCGAAGGAGAAGTACTGGTTTGGGACAAACATCATACCCACCATTATCCCAGCGCTCGATGGGGAGGATTGATAGACCCTATGGTAGGCAAGCTCCAAGGCGGCACCTATGGAGATGTACCTTGAGAAGGATTTTGAGTAAGCCAAGAGCCCGGCGTTGAAAGGTGTTCTATCGTTGTTTCCGGGATTGGGAAAGTCCGCGTAAGCTATAACGCTATCAACGCATATCCCATCCTCATACCTGTTACAAATTAGGGAATCGTAGAATATCGCCCCCTGATCCCTCGTCGGGTTTTGAAGTTGAATAACCGTTATTCCGAAGCTCCCGAAGGTTGCGGTAGGGAAAGTGAAGGCGGCGTAATAGTAGGTAAAATCCGAAATTGGAAGCTGGAAGTACCCAGCGGTGGCATTCACCCTCTGTAAAAAGGCTAGGGCACCCGGGTTGAAGTAAACCGCCTCCGCATCATCCGCAAGACCAGTAAATGCCCTGCCAAAACCGTAAGGCCTAGCCCCTATGGCGTACGCGAAGATATATCCGGGTATCCCACCCGTTCCTAACTGGGAAACGATTAAGGTTATCATATTCTTACCTCAATTTTGGTGGCACCTTAACCAGCACGTATTGCCTACGCGCGGTTCCACCGAGAGCTCCACCCGCCTGAAACCGCAAAACCGCAAGATATATTCCCGGGGATACGGGCTTACCCGTTCCGCTTTCCCCATACCATTTGTAAGCACAGTTTGCGTAAGTTCCACTTTTGACCTCGTTCCTATCCCCCGGTATAAACCTCTTCACTAGTACCCCAAAAGGATCGTAAATCTCCACAATATCCGTCTCATGCACCTTATAGAAAACCGCCGGTCTGGTTTCGTTTCCCTCCAACGCAACCACGCTAGGAAAGGCAAAGGCAAAACCTTCACCGAGGGGGTTGTCGGGGATACCCTTGGGTGGTTTGGGACAGCGGGCAAAAACATATAAAGGTACAAAAACCAAAATTAAGGAAAATAGCCCCTTCATTTTCATTTTAGCAAAACCTCCCTTTTCATAGCCTCGTAATTTCCCTTCTCCCCAAGCCTCTCCTCCAAGCTAACTATCAACCTTTCAAGCTCCTTATAATACGGCGTCCCCCTCTTTATTGGCCTTACTTGTACCTCGTTGTCCCAAGGTCTGGTTCCCACTATCCTGATCAACCCCTGTATTTTAATGTAGTTTAATGTGTCACCTGGCACCTGTCCAACGTATGCAATGACCTTTATCCATGAAGCCTTAACCCCCTGAAAGATATAAGAGCCGAAGGACGATAAAGCACCCCTTTTAATCTCTTTCCAATCCGTCTCTATTATCCCCTCATCAACGGCATATGTTGCCACGGTATATCTGTTATCGTAAATTACGGACTTGAACTTGCTAATTATTGAATCCTTACTTGACTTGAACCTGACCTCTATTACATCCGGCACCGCCCCTATAGGAGGCAGGGAGGCACATGAGAGGAACCCCACCGCTAATAAGGGGAAAAACCGCATAATGGATATTATAAGGGATGAAAGTAAGGGTTATAATTCCTCCTTGGAGATCCTCTGGACATTTACCCATCGCTTCCCGGTTCTTTCCGTTGATGCGGGAAAAATAGGAATAGTATCCTTGGACAAAAGGAGTTACGTTTATATCTGGTCGGATACTGGTCCTTCCCTCAAAAACAGTTTTAAGTTGGATTTTAAGGCGGTTGATGTAAGGGTTTCCCCAAGCGGTACATATATAGCTGTGGGTGGGGATAGGGTCGCGGTTTTGACACCATCGGGAAATGAAGTGTTTTCTTTTAAAAACGAATCCTTCACGAATAAGGTTGTATGGTTCCCAGATGGAAAGAGGCTGTTAGCTATCCAAAATAAGGGGGTTGCCCTGATAAGAATATTTAGCGATTCTGTCGTTGAATCTCATGCTAGGACGGGATGTCCCTTAGTTGCGGGTGATGTATC
Source organism: Candidatus Caldipriscus sp. (assembly GCA_049414445.1). Classification (GTDB taxonomy): domain Bacteria; phylum Hydrothermota; class Hydrothermia; order LBFQ01; family LBFQ01; genus Caldipriscus. Next base: position 14,049 of record JBMSAP010000077.1, read on the forward strand.
GCCCGATGGGAGATTCTTTATAACCGGCTCTTGCGATGGGAAGGTAGAGGTTTGGAGCGTGGAACTGATGAAACCTTATAGGGTTTTGGATAGGTTTCAGTCCGAAGTTAAGGATATAAAATGGTCCCCGTCCGGAAGGGTATTCGTCCTTGCGGATGAGGGTTTAAAAATTTACGACGATAAAGATTGGAGGGTTTTAAGGGAGCGTAGGGGAAGTGGTTTTATGTTCCTTTCGGTTTCCCAGGGTGGAGACGAGGTGATCTTTGGAGGTAAGGGGAAAAGGGTTTATCTTTGGGATATAAAGAGAAACTTGATCTTTGAGTCGGAAGAGTTTTTCCATTGGGTTATGGATGGGGTTTGGTTTGATGGACTTTTTGCTGTGGTTAGCGCGGACAGGACGGGGAGGGTTTACAGGCTAAAACCCCGTTAGAATTCCGATATGGAGAAGGTTCTTGAGGTTGCCCTTGAGAGATTGAAGGAAGTGGATTACGGTGAGGTAAGGTTTGTGAGGATAAAGAGGCAAAGCATAAACCTTGAAAACGGAATAATATCATCCATAGATGAGGATGTCGAGGAGGGGATAGGGATAAGGGTGGTTTATAAGGGTTGCGTTGGATTCGCCTCCACGAGTTCCACTTTTATAGATGATATTGTGAAAACAGCGGAAAGGGCGATAGAGTTCGCGAAAGCATCTTATAGGTTCTCGGGAAAGGAGTACCCATTTTTATCCGAGGGGCAACATATAGGTGAGTATATAACCCAAGTTGAGAAGGATCCCTTTGCGGTTCCTTTAGAAGAGAAGATAGACCTCCTTGTGAGGACGGACGAGATCCTTTCGAAAAACAAATTCGCGGTCTCAAGGAGGGCCTTCCTAAACTTCTTCAAGACGGAAAAATACTTCCTAAACACCGAAGGTTCTAGGATAAAGCAAACCATATACGAGAGCGGAGGGGGATACGAAATATGGGTTTTGGTGGATGGGAATTTGCAGAGCAGGTCTTACCCCGCGCCTCACGGCGGGAATCACCTTCAGGGGGGCTATGAAATAGTCGAGGAGATGGACTTTGTTGGAAATGCGGGGAGGATAAGCGAGGAGGCGGTGATGTTTGCTAAGGCGGGAAGGATAAATGAGATGGAAACCACGTTGGTGGTGGGGACGCATCAGATGGCTTTACAAATCCACGAAAGCGTCGGGCATCCTTTGGAACTTGATAGGGTGATAGGATACGAGGCATCGTATGCTGGTACCAGCTTTGCAACAATAGATCAACTTGGGAAATTAAAGTACGGCTCAAGCCTTATGAATATAGTTGCGGATGCTAAGACGCTAAGAGGTTTGGGGACATTTGGTTGGGATGACGAGGGTGTCCCCGCACAAAGGATAGAACTTATAACAGGTGGGATATTAACGGGTTATTTGTCTTCAAGGGATAGCGCTTGGGCGATAGGGTTAAAAAGGGCGGGGGGAACCGCGAGGGCTTCCTCATACAACAGGATGCCCATGGTGAGGATGACGAATATAAATCTACTTCCCGATAAAGGTTCCCTTGAGGATCTAATATCCGAGGTTAAGGATGGGATCTTTGTGGATTACAACAAGTCCTGGTCCATAGATCAAAGGAGGTTGAACTTCCAGTTTTCAACGGAGGTGGCATACAGGATAAGGAACGGAAAAATTGCGGAACCATTGAGAAACGTGGTATATTTTGGGATAACGCCGGAATTCTGGAATTCCTTGGTTGCGGTAGGTGGGGAAGAGGAATGGAAACTTTGGGGGCTATTAAATTGTGGGAAAGGAGAACCTGGTCAAACCATGCATACGGGTCATGGAAGTTCCCCGGCGGTATTCGTGAAGGTCAAGGTAGGGAGCGTTTAAAGGAGCCTTCTCCCCTCCATTTTTTCCCTCAACTTCTCATCTTTTTGCAATATCTCCCTTGCCCTTTTTATGTAGTTATAAACCGAAGCCCTTGAGCAGTTTAATATTCCCGCTATCTCTTCCGCCCTTTTACCCTTCATCTTCAGGTAATATGCGGTAAGGTATTTCCCAACTTTCCCCCTACCAAAGATCTTAAAAGGATCCTCCATCTCAACGAGATCTCCGAGGATCTCGCTTGGGTCATCGGGAAAGGATCGGAACACTTCAAAATATGCTCCGAGCCTGTTTGCGGAACCGATTATGCCCCTGGGGTTTATGACGTTCTCCACGACAAAATCCCTTAATCTTCTAGGCGGATCTATCCCCAATCTCTTGCATGCGGAAATGAATATTTTTTCCCTAACTTTCCTTGAGGGAGGGTTTATGCCGAGCTTAAGGGCCGACATAAGTCGGGTTTTAAAGGAAGGGGAATCCGAAAACTGGGAGGGATTACCTTGCCCCGCCATAATTAATATCTTTCCCGAGCTTTCCACCTTATCCATGAGTCTTGCCAAAAATTCAAGGGCAAACCCCCTACCCTTAAGCATGTGTATATCATCTATGAAGATCACCTTACTACCCCTTAAAAACTCAAAGTTGGGTTTTCTCCTTTCCCTATACGCCAATATTAGCTCCTCAAGGATCTTTAAGGATGAAATATAAACGGCCCTTTCGCCCAAGCTTAAAGATTCGTTTGCGCAGGCTTTAAGTAAGTGGGTCTTGCCCATGCCCGCGGGCGCAAATATAACTGCGATCCTGTAATGCGATGGATTTAAAATGATGCTCCTTAACGCGGAAACCGTGAATTCGTTCTCCCTTTCGTAATAAAAGTTATCAAAACTTTCGGGGAAGGGGAATGAAGAGGTTGTGGATGGTAAGGGTTTTTTCACCGCACCGGGTATTATTTGGAAGAAAAAAGGGGGGATGGGGTGGCGGGGAGGTCCTTTTACCCCACCGCTCCTTTCCCCCAACCCCCCAATTTTAACCTTTTAAATCCTAAACCCCGAAATTTTTCAACTACCTCAAGCTTGTTGATAAGGAGAAATTGAGCGTTCTACCCGGTTCGTAAACCCTCACACCCGAAGCAAAGGGATCCCTCCTATAGCTCAGATAGGTGTAATAGTTCTCGTTCAGGAGGTTGTTTACGGAAATTTCCGCGTTCAGATTCCCGAAGTTAAACCTTATTCCCGCATCAAAAGTCCTAAAGGAGGTTACGGGAGTTTCATTTGCGGCCCTTGAAACCCTGGTTTGCGCGTCGTTGTAGTTAAACCTCAAGAAGGCTTTGGTGTAATAGAATGTCGGGGTTTGTAAAGTTAAGGATAGGGAGAGAGGGGGAATTTCGGAGAGGTAATCGTTTACCTTTAAGTTCCTCCCGAAGGTGTAGGAGGAGTTTAGAATGAGGTATTCGGAAGAAAACCCAACGAGATAACCGAGGAGTAATGCATCCGTATTTTCAAAGGTTACGATCCTCGTCATACCCTCCGTCTTGCCCGAGATCTCAACGTAATCCTTCACGAAGTGCGAGAAGAAGTACATATTTATAACGGAGAAGCCAAGGAAATCACAGCTCCTTTCAAACGTTAAGGAGAATTTTATGGGTTGCTTGAGGGAATAGTTTCCGAGAAATACCCTATGCCTGCCCCTGAACTTGAAAAAGACTTCCCTGGGATCGGGAGAGGAGGAGGAAATTTCAAAAGAGATCTTGGAGTATCTGGGTACCGGGGCGAAGGGAACGAGTCCCTCCAAGGAGTAGTTCGCATCAAGGGAAAGCCTCAGGGCGAAGGGCACAAAAACCCTCGCCTTTGCGCTATCCGTAAAGGCATATTCTACGCCGAGCTTGGAGAACAGGGAAAGATTTTCCAAGGGTAAGGTATTCCCGAGGGTTGCCCCGAACATCCTATAGTTTGGCATAGGGATCTGCCTACGTTCCATACCCCCCATCCTCATGATATTCTCAATATTCCAATGGTCGTAGTACAGGTCGTAGATCTCGCCGGTAAGCCCCGCCCTAATCCTCTTTGCGTCGCTTCTCATATACATCATAGTTCTCCTAAGTTCGTTGTCCATTATGTGATCCGTGAGGTTCGCGTAAAGCCTGTTCCCCTTCCAAGAGAGACCAAAAGCGTAAGTTTTACTTTCCCTTTCGTCCATCATAAGGTATGGGAAGAGGACGTCTTTGAAGAACCAAACGTTCGCGTTATAAGAGAAATCGTTGAATTTGCCCATGAATCCGCCCTCGTAATACGTCTGCGCAAACTTTACGGTATCTTGATAGCCGTAAAGCTCGTTGAAATTCTTACCTTCACCGTTCTTGTAGGTTGTAAGGCGCGAGTACCTTACGTAAGCACCTTGGTTCAAGCCTTCAAAGCCCAAACCCGCCTCCCCTCCGGTTGATGATAGGGCGTTAAGGTTGAGGAAACCCAGAAGGTTGAGATCGGAAGAAGGCGTCCTTCTGAATGCCCTTATCTCGCCCCCCAGTAGGGAACCTGTGGTGGCTTGGGGATACACCGCTATCCTATCCACCTCCAAGGGGTTCAACCTGACTATAGGGACGTCCATCCTGTTCGGACAGGCGTTTGAGAACTTCTCCCCATCAACGGAAACCGCGATGGTTTGACCCTTAAACCCGAAGAGATTTATGTCGGAGGCTATGGGAGCTCCGCGGTTGATAGGGGTGATGCCGACTCGCGATAGGGCCCTCACCATTCCCATTTTACCCTCTTCACCGTCCACCTTTAGCCCCTCGTACTGGCCCAGCACCACTATGGGCCTTATCCTTACCGTTGGTAGGAGCGTGTCCGCTGCAAGGATCCATACCATAGGCTGGTATTATAAGCTTGTCATTTTGTCAAAATCTACTACGGACGAAAGTACTATAGGGGATAAAAGGGGAGGTCTTTTCAGGGTTAGAATATAATTCTCTATGAAAGTTAAGGAAGGGCTATTTTACACGAAGGAGCACGAGTGGGCAAAAATAGAGGGAGAATTTGCGATAGTTGGGATAACCGACTACGCGCAGGAGCAGTTGGGGGATATAGTTTACGTTGAGCTTCCGGAGGTGGGGAAAAAGGTGAAAAAGATGGATACGGTTGCGACCATAGAGGCGGTAAAGACCGCCGCGGACGTATATTCCCCAGTTTCGGGAGAGGTGGTGGAAGTTAATACCGAGCTTAAGGAAAAGCCGGAGCTGATAAACCAGGATCCTTATGGTAGGGGTTGGATATTCAAGATAAAGATAGAAAACCCTGAGGAAAAGTCCGATCTCATGAGCGCGGAAGAATACGAGAAGTTTCTGGAGGGACAATGAGATACCTTTCCCTTTCGGATGAGGATAGGAAGGAAATTTTAGAAAAACTTGGGTATAAAAGCGAGGAGGAGCTTTTCAAGGACGCGACGGGGGAGGAGAAGTTCTCGGAAAGCATAGGTCTACCATCACTATCCGAGGTTGAGGTTTATAACAGGCTTTTCAATCTGTCTTTAAAGAACGCCTTTAATTTGAAAGTTTTTGCGGGGGGTGGAGCTTACGATGTATATACTCCCGCGGTGGTAAACCATATACTCTTAAGGTCGGAGTTTTACACCGCATATACCCCATACCAACCCGAGGTCTCGCAGGGAACCCTACAGTCCATGTTTGAATTCCAGAGTTTTATATCCGATTTAACGCGTATGGAGGTGACAAACGCATCTATGTACGACGGTGGAACATCCCTTGCGGAGGCAATACTTATGTCTTTCAGGCTAACGAGGAAATATAAAGTCCTGATCCCAAAATCCCTCAATCCTCTGTACAAGATGGTTATAAAAACTTACCTTCCCGACTTTGCGGAGGTTGAAGAATACTCTTTCACCCCCTCGGGTTCCGCGGATGTGGTGGAAATTTCATCTAAAATAGATGGTGAGACCGCCTCTTTGGTTGTTCAGAGCCCCAATTATTTTGGCATAGTTGAGAATACGAAAATTTTAGGTTCTTTGGCTAAGGAGAAAAACTTAATTTACATAGTACATTACGACCCAGTGGCGGTGGCCATATTGACCCCACCTGGAGAGGCGGGTGCGGATATAGCGACAGCGGAAGGGCAAGTTTTGGGAATACCGTTGAGCTTTGGGGGACCTTACGTGGGACTTTTCTCTTCCTTGAAAAAACATATAAGGCAGATGCCGGGAAGGATCGTGGCGGAAACCGTCGATGCAAATGGGAGGAGGGGGTATGTGACTACCTTACAGACAAGGGAGCAATTTATAAGGAGGGAAAAGGCAACGAGCAACATATGTACAAACAACCAGCTTGTCGCCCTTGCGGTTACAGTGTATTTGGCCCTTATAGGTAAGAGGGGACTTATTGAGAACGCAAAGAAGACATTGGCAAAAACGAAGTATTTCATTGAGAATTTGCCCAAGGGATATAAGGTTGCCTTTGATGGTTTCCACTTTAGGGAGGTGGTAGTTAAAACGCCCGTAAAGGCTAAGGAAGTTAGGGATCGTCTTATAGAAAAGGGGTTCCTTGTGGGTCCCATAGTGGAGGAGTTGGGGGAGGACTACCTGATCTTTGCTTTCACCGAAAAGCATACGAAGGAAGATATAGATAAACTCTTGGAAGAACTTGGAAGATCTTAGGGATTCCTTTAGGGGTATAAGGGTGATCTTTGCCCCCGAGAGGGTAAAGAGACCGCACGAGGGTGATAAGGATTTTATTTGTCCCTTTTGCCCGGGAAACGAAAACTTAACTCCTCCTGAAGTATTAAGGGTGGGGGATGAAAATTGGAGGATAAGGGTCTTTCCAAATAAGTACCCCTTTGCGGAGATACACGAGGTAATAGTCGAAAGTCCGGATCACCTTTCGGATATAGACAAATTCTCCGTTGAACACATGGGGGAAATTATAAGGGTTTGGATGGATAGGATGAAGTTTTACGGGGAAAGGGAATATACGATAGTTTTTAGGAATTATGGGAAGATTTCGGGGGCATCAATATTACATCCCCACAGTCAGCTTGTCTCCATGAACTTCATCCCGGATATACCGAGGAGGGAAGCCGAAGTTTTGAAGTTTGGGAACTGTATGCTTTGCAATTTTGAGGAAAACTTTTTACACGTTGGGGGGGATATCATTATAGGGGTTTCGAAAGTACCTTTGCATCCAAGGGAGTTTTGGATTTTCCCGAGGGAGCATATTAGGAACTTTTATGAATTTGAAAGGATTGGGGATCTGGCGGGAACCCTTATAAAAGCGGTGAGGTTTGTTAAGGGGATCTTGGGGATAGGGGATTACAATTTGATAATACATTCCGCACCGAGGGGCTTTGATTACCATTGGCATATTGAGGTTATACCGAGGAGGGGGTATTTGGCGGGTTTTGAGTTCGGAACGGGGGTTTTCATAAACCATCATCCGCCCGAAAGGGTATTTGAGAAGCTGAAGGGGTACTTATCTTAATATCACCTTTTCAACCTTTCCGCCCGATACCTTGAAGAAGACGCCTTTGTTTGGTTTTTCAACCCTCCTACCAAGTACATCGTAAACTACCGCACCCGTTTGGAAAGATGTTGAGGATCTTTCCTTAACCTCCGTAAATGCTACGTTGGGAGTCGCATGCCATGCATCCCCTCCTCCGGTTGCACCCTGCACCTTCCTCCAGGCTATATGCACCCTAAAGTCCCCTGGGGCTGGATACCTGATTGTTGAGCTTAGGGCGTAGGGTTCAAGGATGTTGCCCATATTAACCCTAAGGTCCCTCGAATCCCAGGCGTCAAGGGAAGCACCCAACCAATTCGTCCAGTTAATGGTGTTGTTTGGTTCGGAAACCCAAACCCTCAGGACACCATATCCCATATTTAGGGAGTCGTAAACCCCGCTTATTATTGTCCTACCCTCAAGGGGGGCGAAGGCGACGGAAGGTGAGCGATAAGCTCTAAGGTTAATACTATCAAACACCACCGAAACCCATATCGTTGTATCTATACCCTTGTTCATTATAACCACGTAGGAATTTGGTCCAGCGGTTTTCCTACTGAATGCCATTAAATAAACGCTATCCCTTGAAGATGAACAGGCTCCCCTGCAATAGAAGGCGTTGCTTATTGGACCGGTTAGGGAATCATAACCGCTCGTGGGGCCGAACCACCATAGCCTAAACGTGTCGGGAGAGCTACCCCATTCCGCGTAAAGGATATAATACTTGTTATCCGCGCCTGTGAGGGGATCCGTGGCGTCGTTTATCTCAACAAAGGAAAACATAGTTCCCCTTGTTGCCCCAACCTTTGAGGATGCGGAAAAGAATCTTGTAAAGGAAGGTCCGGACTGCCAGCTCCTCCTGTAAGTCCAACTTGAACCCCTATTTGAGGAAACGTAGAAGTCTATCCATCCCGTTGGATCGCTTAACATTGCAAAGACGTAACTCGTTGTTGGTTCGGATGCTATTACCGCGGTGTGATAGGTCCAGTTAGAATAGCTAACCTGGAATATTCCGGATGTCCCTGAAACCGTCGTGCATCCCGTGTTTGTTTGGAACCTCAAGACCGCGACGGTATCATCAAGGTAGTTTCCAAGGGAGGATTTCCTTCCAAAGGTGAAGATCACGTAAAGGTAGTTGTCGGTGGGGTTAATGTTTATGTAAGGTTCAAATATGCCCTTTGCTGGGTTCGCGGATGCGAGGTTCCCGACGTATAACCATGTATTCCCCCCATCGGAGGAGCAGAAGATGTGCAGGGTATCGTTATTTGAAACACCGTTGGATGAAGAATAAACGTACCAAAGATCCCCGTAGGAGTTTATCGCTATCCCTACCTTGTGCTCAAACCCGTTGTTCCTTCCTGCGCTAACCTCGTTGTTCAACCAGTTTACGGGTGCCATAAAGGAAAAGTTTGATTGGGGTAGAGGTTTGGGATAGAGGTTTAGGGAGACGTCCCTCAAGGATGCGCTAATTTCTTTTGCGTGCGGAACCCTTTGAATGGTGCTTAAAGGTTCCGCATTCCAAAAACCTGCCAAGTTTGTACTTAAAATTACCCAAAGCATAATTCTATTTTAAGGTCGAAATTTTTTCTGCGAAATTTTCCATTTCCCTCAACGCCCTCTCCACTATGAACCTTATCCTTTGATCCTTCTTCATCTTAGGAACATCGGGTATTATCCCAAAGTTGGCGTTCATAGGTTGAAAATCCTTCTTTGGTGTTGTTATGTACTCTATTAGGGCGCCGAGCAAGGTATGCCTTGGTATCACCACAGGATCATAACCCAGGGCAAGGAGCGCGGCGTTTAACCCAGCTATATGCCCACCCGCGATGGCGGGTACATAACCCTCAGTTCCCGTGATCTGACCTGCAAACAGGATCCTCGGCTCTTTTTTAAGCTGAAGGGTGGGAAGTAAGAGTTCGGGGCTATTTATGTAAGTGTTCCTATGAACCGCCCCAAACCTTAAAAATTCAGCATTCTCCAATCCCGGTATCAACCTGAAAACCCTAATTTGTTCCGAGATCTTGAGCTGGGTTTGGAATCCCACCAAATTCCAGGCTTTACCCTCCGCGTCCTCCCTCCTTAACTGGACCACCGCAAATGGTAGCTTCCCCGTTCCTGGATCCTCAAGACCAACGGGCCTCAAAGGTCCATATAGTAGGGTTTCAAATCCCCTCTTCGCCATAACCTCTATGGGTAGGCAAGCCTCAAAGTAGCAAACTTCCCTTTCAAACTCCTTAGGCTCATGTATCTCCGCCTTTATAAGTTCTTCCCAAAACCTCCTGTATTCCTCCTCCGTCATGGGCGCGTTCAGATAGGCGGAGTCATCGTATCCAAAGCGATCCTTAAAGTATAGCTTATCGTAATTCAAAGAATCGCCATCCACTATTGGGGATTGGGCATCGTAAAAGTAAAGATACTCCTGGCCTATGAGCCTTGATATCGCCTCCGCTAAGGGTTCGGAGGTTAAGGGACCGGAGGCTATTACGACGATACCATCAGGAATTTCCCTAACCTCTTCATTTATATATACTATGTTCGGGTGATTTTTTATAGCATCTTCAACCTTTTGTGAGAAACACCACCTATCCACCGTTAAGGCTTTCCCCCCAGGTATCTCGCACTCAAGGGCGAACCTTATCAAAAATGAACCCAAAATCTTTAACTCCTCCTTAAGGAGGCCGGGGGCGGAATATAGGTCTTTAGCCTTCAAACTGTTTGAACATACGAGCTCGGCGGGTTTTCCAGATGTATGCGCGGGCGTCATCTTTTTTGGCCTCATCTCGTACAGGAAAACCCTAACACCCAAACTTGCCGCAACCAAAGCTGCTTCGCTCCCCGCAAGCCCAGCCCCAACAACCGTTATCCTCTTCAAAGCCCCAATTTTAAGGTAGATTCAATATCTCCATAAAAACCTCAACCTCGTCGTACTTTCCCCTCAAGAGATTAGAGAAACTTTCCGATAGGTTTTTGTACTCCTCCCCCCTTTCCAACATCTCCACCGCAAGCCTAGCTACCTCCTTAGGATCTATATGCTGGACAAACTCGGGGAAAATTTTCCTTCTCAAAATGATGTTCGGCAAGCTTATGTAAGGGACTTTCAATATTAACCTACCAACCCAGTATGTGATCTCGGATACCATATAAAGGACTATCGTGGGTTTTCCCTCAAGGGCGGATTCAAGGGTAGCGGTTCCCGAGGAAGAGATCACAACATCGCTTGATCTTATAACATCCCTACCCCTTCCATGCACAAAGAATGCGTTTGGGAGGTTAAGGGAATAGCCCTTGGGTAGGGAAAAGAGGAAGTTGGAGGATGGTAGGATTTTCTTGATCTCCTGAGAAATTCTTATCATTCTCGGTAAAAGCCTCCTTACCTCGTCCTTTCTTGAACCCGGAAGAAAACCGAAAACAGGCCCCTCAATTTCTATAACTTCAGATATAAAACCTTCCTTCGCCATAGGGTGTCCAACAAAGTAAGCTCTAACCCCGTAGGATCTTAAAAATTCCTCCTCAAAGGGTAGAACGCACAAAACCCCATCCATAATAGCTAAGTCCCTCACCCTCCATTTTCCCCAAGCCCAAACTTGTGGTGAGATATAATAAATAACCTTTTTCCCCAGAGACTTAAGGATTTTTAGCAGGGGTAGGTTGAAACCGGGAAAATCCACACCAACTATAAGATCAGCCTCAATCGCCTCGGATATTACTCTTCTCTTTATTCGGTTTATTTCTTTAAGTTTTAGCAAAGCCTCCTGAAGCCCCACAACCGAGATCCTTTCGGGATCCTCAACCACCTTAACTCCCTCTTTTTTAAGGTTTTCCCCGCCAAGGGCGTAAAATTCCCAGCCAAAAACCTTAAGTTTTCTAACCAAATAAGATGCGTTCTTATCCCCCGAAAGCTCCCCCGTTGATATAAAAACCCTCAAATTTTCAAATTCTTGATCTTCACCTTCGTTGTATCCGTGACTACGAGCAAAACAAAATTTTCCACATCAATGTACTTCTTCGCAGCCTCGTTTATATCCTTAAGGCTTAAATTTCTTATCTCCTCTATGTCCTTTATCCAGAACATATTGGGAAGACCGTAGAGATAACGGGTGGATAGGAGGCTTGCAACCTGGGAGTATGTCTCGGAAAGGCGGGCTATATACCCGTTATAAAAACCTTTTGCCGCGTCCAGTTCTTCTTGCGTGAATCCTTTTTCCTTCGCTTCTTTTATCAGTTCTATAAGGGTGTTTGTAGCATCTTCGGAAGTTTCCACCCTCGTCTGTAGCCCCGCAATAAAGATGGATGGGTATTTTCCGTCCTTCCAAACAATATTGGGCATAACGTAAGAGTAAGCGGAATATGCGTATCCCTTCTCCACCCTTATTTTCTTCAGGATCCTACTTGAGAAACCCGAACCCCCCAAAATATAGTTCGCAACCCTAACCTTGTTGTAATCCGAGGAATCCCTCGTTATATTTACGGGAAATGCGAGCCTTATATAAGCCTGATTTATACCATCCATATGGAAGATCTCAACCTTTTTCTTTGCGCTTATTTGGGGTATATCGGGAAAGGACACATCCTTCCTTTGCCACTCGGAAAAGTATTTTTCAACCTTCTTAATCGCCTCCTCCGGCTCAAGGTCGGAAACAACGACGATATAAGATAAATTGGGAAGCCAGTAATTTTTATGGAAATTAACTACATCCCCCCTTGTGATCTTTTCTATGCTCTCAACATAGCCATCCGTAGGGTGAGCTAATGGTGTTCCCTCGTAAATTAGGGCGTCAAGTTTGATGGATGTAACGTAATTGGGGTTGCTGAGGTTGTTTTTTATGCTTGCTATTTGCCTGGATTTTTCCCTTTGAAATTCCTTTTGGGGGAAGGTGGGAGATGTAATTATTTCGGAAACTATGTTTAAGAGGTTGTCCGCATCCGAGGTTAGGGACCTTGCAGTTATGGTGGTTTGGGTTTTGCCAACCGAAACTTCAAAGTTCGCACCCAGGCTCTCAAGGTATTCCGCTATTTGGGTTGAATTTTTCGTTTTTGTGCCCTCGTCTACCAAAGAGCCCACTAAGTTCGCCAAACCTTCCTTTCCCGAGGGATCCAAAACGGAACCAACCCTTATAACGATCTCCATATGGAAGATGGGGAGCTTATCCTTTTTCGCAGCTAAGATGCGTAATCCGTTAGGTAAGGTTTTCTCAACAACCTTAATCTCGGAAACCGTTATAGGCTTTGTTTCCTTTACCATAACTTCCTCTTCCTTTTTTTCCGTAGTTGCGCAGGATAAAAAAATTAGAATGGGAAGGAGCCTTTTCATGCCCTTTCAAATGGGAAGCCCAAGGCGGAGAGTAGCCTATACGCAAGCTCGTCGTTTTTTGCGCTTGTAACTATCGTAATATCCATACCGAAAACCCTCTGAACTTTATCTATATCTATCTCCGGGAAGGCGGTATGCTCGTTTAAACCGAAATTATAGCTACCCCTCCCATCAAACCCGCTCTTTGGCAGACCCCTAAAGTCCCTAACCCTGGGTAAGGCCAAGTTTATAAGCCTCTCAAGGAAATCGTAAGCCCTCTTTTTCCTTAGGGTGACTTTTAGTCCTATTGGTGTCCCTTTTCTGAGCTTAAATTGCGCGACGGATTTCCTCGCCCTAGTTATTACAGGTTTCTGTCCGGTTATTAAGGCGAGATCTTGGGCGACTATTTCAAGGGACTTCGGATCCTCAATCGCCTCCTTTCCCCAACCCACATGAACAACTATCTTTTCTATCCTCGGAACCTCCATAATGTTTAAGTTTAACTCCTCGGCCAACTTCCTCCTTATCTCGTTCTTGTATTTTTCGTATAACGCCATAAGCGGGAATTATAGGGTTGATTAGCTTAACACTTCCAACTGCCTATTTATATCCGAAAGCTTCGCCTTCAGGGATTCGTACTTTTCCCTCTCGTTTCTCACAACATCTTCCGGAGCCTTATTAACAAAGTCCGAAGACAATCTTTCCTCTATCTTTGCTATCACCTTTTCTAACTGCTCCTTCTCCCTTTTGAGCCTTGAAATTACCTTTTCCCTTTGTTCCTTAGTAAGGCCAACATATACTTCAAGCTTTGATGGAATTCTCACCCAAATTTCCGCCTCCTTTTTCTCCGCACCTGCCAGGAATTCAAAGGTCTCGTCTATTTCTCCCTTATAAGGGGCAACCTTTAAACCCACAAGGTCCTTTATGGCTCTAAAATTGACGATGGCATCCCTGACATCCTCGTAAAGCCTGTATTCCTCGGGAAATTCAAATTCCCTTTTCGGCCATTCGGTTCTCATAACGGTTATTTCTTTGTTCTTTATTGGTAAGGTCTCGTAAATGGCGTCCGTTATGAAAGGCATAAGGGGATGGGCGAGCTTGAGGGAGTTTATCCATACGTAAAGCAAAACCCTCTTTGCATTTTCATCCCCGTCCTTCAGATAGGGTTTTGATGCCTCAACCAACCAATCCGCTATGTTTGACCATATAAGGTGATAAACGTTTTTTGCATAATCGTCAAAGGAGTAGCTTTCAAGGTTCTGCGTGATCTTTTCTATATACTCCCCGAGCATATGTAAAGCCCATTTTTGGTATAACCTGTCGGGTTGGGGCCTTTCGAACTCCATTTCCCCTTCTATGTTGCTTATTATGAACCTGTTTATGTTCCACATCTTGTTGGCAAAATTCCTTCCTACGAGGAGCTGATTTTCGTCAAACCTTATATCCCTTCCCTCCGGCGTCAGGCTCATAACCCCGAATCTCAAGCCATCCGCCCCATATTTATCCAAAAGTTCAAATACATCGGGTGAATTCCCCAAACTCTTTGAGAATTTCCTCCCATATTTATCCCTCAAAAGCCCGTGTAAATAGAGGATCTTAAAGGGAACTTTACCCGTGAAAAATATGCCCGCCATGATCATCCTAGCATCCCAGAAGAAGAGTATATCCCAACCCGACTGTAGGAAGTGCGTGGGGTAGAATACCTTGTAATCCTCCGTTTCCTCGGGCCAACCCAAAGTGGCAAAGGGCCAAAGCCAAGAAGAAAACCAAGTATCCAACACATCCTCGTCTTGTTTAAGTTCCACCCTTTGACCGTAAAACTTTTCCGCCTTTTCCAAAGCCTTTTCGTAACTTTCCGCAACAAAAACTTCACCATCCGGACCGTAATATGCGGGTATCCTATGCCCCCACCATATCTGCCTCGATATACACCAGTCCTTTACGTTTTCAAGCCAGTTTCTGTAAATCTTCCCGAACATCTCGGGAATTATTACAAACTCGCCCTTTTCGTAAGCTTCAAGCGCCCTTTCCGCTAAGGGTTTCATCTTTACGAACCATTGTATTGAAGGTAGAGGCTCTATTACGGTTGAACAGCGATAGCATCTTCCGGGAGAGTACCTGTGTTTTTCAACCTTTTCCAACAAACCCGCCTCCGCAAAAGCTTTAACTATTTGCTCCCTCGCGGAGAACCTATCAAGGTTAGCCCAAGGTCCCCCATTCTCGTTTATCTTTCCATCAAAATCTATCACTTGGATCTTTGGGAGGTTGTGCCTATCGGAAACTTCCCAGTCGTTGAAGTCGTGGGCGGGAGTTATCTTAACCACCCCAGTCCCAAAATCCATATCCACGCTCCTATCCGCTATTACCGGAATTTCCCTGTTTATGAAGGGTAATCTTACCCTTTTCCCTATTAAGTGTTTGTACCTTTCATCCTCGGGATTCACCGCTACCGCGGTATCTCCAAGGTAAGTCTCGGGCCTCGTGGTGGCAACGACCACATACCCCCCATCCACCAAGGGGTACCTTAAATAGTATATATAACCTTCCTCCTCCTCCCTCTCAACCTCGTCGTCGGCCAACGCGGTTCCACACCTCGGGCACCAGTTTATAAGCCTGTACCCCCTATATATTAAACCCTCCTCGTAAAGCCTTACAAAGGCGGTTATGACCGCCTTACTGTACCCCTCATCAAGGGTAAATCTTAGCCTATCCCAATCTGGCGAAATACCCAGTTTCTTTAGGGATTCTATTATCAAATTTCCATACTTTTCCTTCCACTCCCATACCCTCTTTATGAACTCCTCCCTGCCCAGATCCCACCTCGTCTTCCCCTCTTTCTTTATCTCCCTCTCTACAACGTTTTGTGTAGCTATCCCCGCGTGATCCGTTCCGGGTTGCCAAAGGACGTAATATCCGGACATCCTCTTGTATCTGGCGACGACGTCCTGTATCGTATTGTCCAAAACGTGCCCCATATGTATGTTCCCGGTTACGTTCGGTGGAGGCATCATTATTACGAAAACCCTCTTACCCTTAGCCTCCTCAGCGGTTGCCCTGAAGACTCTTGAGGATAACCACCTCTCGTAAAGAACCCTCTCCCAATTTTTGTAATCGTAAGTTTTCTCGATCATACTTTCTCTTCCGCTATTTTATTCAACTTCTCAATAAGTTCAGGCAGAACATCCTCCCACTTTGAAACCATCCCATAGTCCGCTATGGTGAATATTGGGGCTTCCTTGTCCTTGTTTATCGCAAGGATGTTCTTTGATGTCCTCATACCCGCCTGATGCTGTATAGCCCCCGAAATCCCAACCGCAACGTACAAAATAGGGGATACGGTTTTTCCCGTTTGCCCAACCTGATGGGAGTGATCTATCCAACCCGCATCAACGACCGCCCTCGATGCCCCATTTGCCACCTTCATCTTCGTAGCTTTGGCGAAGGCATCCCTAAGGGCTATTATCCATTTATGATAGTTCTCCGGGCTTCCCATACCCCTTCCACCCGAAACAACTATATCCGCCTCCGTCACATCAACTTCCCCCGCCTCCTTCTCCCTTATCTCAACGGACCTTGAGGAGAAAGTACTTTCATCCAAATTTATATCAAGCCTTATTTTCTCCCCCACAAGGTCTCCATCGTAAGGTTTGAATGCCCTAGGTCTTACGGAAAGAACGAGGGGATCCCCGTCAATCTTTATCCTGGCGAATACCTTGTTTGAATAAAACCCCTTTATGAAAAGGCCATCCTCGTATCCCATAATATCGTCCAATATTGGGGCGGAGAACTTAGCGGAAAGCCTCCCTCCAAGCTCCTTCCCAAAAGAAGTGGCCGATAGAATTATATACTTCGCCCTCTCCCTTGATTGAAGCTCCGAGATAACCTCCGTTATGGGTTTTGAGATGGGTATGTTTAACCTATCATCCTCATATACGTAAAGCCTGTTTAAACCCTTAATATCTACATCCTTTCCAACGACTACCCCTATCACCTCGTCCGCAAGGGTCCTGGCAAAGCTTATAGCCTCAAGGCTCGATTCCCTAACCTGTCCCTTTATGGTCTCAACGAAAACCAAAGCTTTCATAGTACCTTCACCTCCTCCTTTAGTACCTTTATTATCTCATCCACGGAGTTTAGGAATTTCACACCCTTCCTTGGCGGTGGCGGTGTGAAGGTTTCAATGGAATAGTTAAAGTTTGGAATTTCCATCTCAATTTCTTCTATCTCCTTCTTTTTCGCCATCATTATACCCTTCATGTTTGGAAGCCTAGGCTCGTTTAAACCCCTCTCCGCGCTTATAACCACCGGCAAATCCGCCTCCCAAACTTCACTTCCCAAGTCCGTCTCCCTTTCCACCCTTACCTTCCCATTTAGGTACTCAATCTTGGTAGCATAAGTTACGAGACTATAACCCAATGCCTCCGCTATGTAAGGGGCAATAGCATAAGTGTAATCGTCTATTGTAAGTTTTCCCGTGAAAATTATATCTGCCTTTTCCCTCCTTGCAACCTCACTTACTATATACCCGATTTGGGCTGGGTTCAGGTTCCAATACGAAGGGTGCTTAACGAGTATTGCCCTATCTATACCCATAGCCAAAGCCCTTCTAAGGTTTTCCTTAACGTCTTCACCTCCCACCGAAAGGACAACTGTCTCCGCCCCCTTACTTTCCTTCAACCTTATCGCCTCTTCTATGGCAAACTCATCGTATGGGTTTATTATGAAGGGGATATCGGACCTATTTATATCCTTACCATCTTGTGAAGGTCTTATTACCGCCGCGGTATCAGGAACCCTCTTTATAAAAACCAAAACCTTCATAAGGCGGGGATTTTAAGGTGGTAATTTCAGTTTATAACCACCCTCTCAATTTTCCTCCCCACCTTCAGGAAGTAAACCCCCCGCCTTAAGGTTATGTTTATAACCTCCTCCTTTGCGCTTTTACCAAACACCATCTTACCGCTCGGATCGTAAAGTTCAATTTTCGTCTCTTTCTCCGACTTCACCCTTATCCTCAAATTGTTCCCTATCACCGCATAATTTACCTCGCAACTTAAGAATTTCTCGTCCGTACCCAGCTCGCTATCATCACCGAGGGGATCAAGCCCACACTGGATCCTCCTGGTTAGGCTTACGGGTTGGACATTTACGGTTATCGAACTTACGGACATAGATGGGGAATGAATGGTGTAGCTTCCGGAAGGGGAAAGGGTGGGATATGATATGGTAGGTGTATAGGTTCTCCAATAGCAGGTATCAATCCCTCCCGTATCCGCCGCAACCAAACCGTCAAAGTTTCCAGCGGACCAAGCGGAGTTGTTGGTGTATCCCGCAACATAAGGGATCTGGCTTGATGGTCTTATATCTATGCTCCTTCCCTGCTCATTCGCACCAGATATGATCCTTCTAACTTGTAGAACCTGACAGTTATCCTTCCTAATTTTTGCTATGAATAGGTCGTTCCCACCAACCCCTAAGCTACCCGTCACCCAATAATAGTTGTTGCTTTCGGCAACATCTATACCGTAATCATGCCCACCTGTTGCTATTCTCGCCGCGCATACGAAGTTTCCGGAGGAGTTAAGCTTTACGAAGAGGACATCATCCCTGGATCCACTTATATGGGTCGTTAAGATTATTCCCCCATCGCTCGCGGGTTTCGCCCAAGAGAAGGTTAGGGTATCTGTTGCTATGCTCCTGGGGTACCTCCTCTGCCAAAGGAGGTTTCCACTTGGGTCGAACTTGAGAACACCGATTTCGTTAAAGCTCGGGGCAACCAAGACGTAATTCCCGTCGCTCGTCTCAAATGCGGTGGTGGCTATATCATAAGTACCGTAATCCACTATCCTTATCCAAGACAAGTTTCCGGAAGAATTGAACTTTGCTATGAAACCGTCTACATCACCAGAGGTACAACGACCCCAACTATCGGTTATATTATACATCAAGTACCCGGCCGCCAAGAAACCACCATCGCTCGTTGGAGAAACGTAAAGGATACGGGTTTCCCTGTTATTATTTCCCGAGCATCCCCACTGATTTGAAAAGTCCGCATTCCTTCCCCAAAGGAAGTTTCCGGAGCTGTTAAGCCCAACCAATAAACCGTAAAGGGGAGCTCGGCATGCACCGGGACCCGCACCCCCATCGTTGCACCAACTCCCACCCACCACTATATCTCCGTTGTTCAACCATTGGGTCTTATACATCCAGTCATCCCTTCCCCCCGTCTGACCTATCACCCTCTGCCAGCTTGGCGTTATAAGCACAAAGTCTTCATCGCTACCCGAGATGGAATAAGATATGGTAAAGAGCCCTAAAACCGCTATGTTTGAAGTTCCCCTGAAGTCTATGGACCACATCTGATCGTAATTTGTTCCGCCGAACGTGCTCAACCCCGCCCAAGTTTGACCCCAAACGGGTAAAGCAAGGACAAACGGCAAAACCTTAATAACGTATCTCATACTTCACCCCCCTCTTCCTCAAAATTTCCCCAAGTCTCGCGGTATCTATCGGAGCGGAATACCTTATGTATATCGCCCTCTTTAGATCGGAGTAAGCCATACCCGTTATGCTACCCCTAAAGTGAGACCCTATCTCCTCCATCACCTCCCTTACGCATCCACTACCGCACCCGTCGATTATGTTTATTCTGAGAATATCGACGGGTTTGGTGGTGGAGAAAGGATTCGCGATTTCTGATATCAGGATCCACATCATCGTTCACCTCCTCGTAGGTAATTTTAAGGGGGAAAATTTTTACGTCAAATACTACTTTCATATCAGATTATCCGTAAAACCCAATTTTCCCGTTTTAAGGAGGGAAATAAAACCGCATTATAATACCCGCTTATGAAGGTTCAATCTTCGGTTAAAAAGAGGTGCGCGTATTGTAAGGTTGTAAGGAGAAGGGGAAGGGTTTATGTGATCTGTACGCGCAACCCAAAGCATAAGCAGAGGCAAGGTTAAAGTAAGGAGGGAAGATGGCAAGGATAGCGGGAGTAGATATTCCAAGGGATAAACCCATCTGGATAGCCCTTTCCTATATTTATGGGATAGGGCCAAGTTTGGCAATGAATATATTGGCAAAAACGGGGATAAACTATCGCAAGAGGACGAGGGAGCTAACGGACGAGGAGATCCAGAAGATCAGGCAAGAAGTGGAAAATTACAGGGTTGAGGGAGCTTTGAGGGCGGAGATCCAAAGGAACATCAAGAGACTCATAGACATAAATTCTTACAGGGGTATAAGGCATAAGCTTGGGCTTCCCGTTCGCGGGCAGAGGACAAGGCATAACGCAAGAACGCGCAAGGGTCCAAGGGGTAATATCTTTGCAAGGCTAAAGAAAAAGCAAGGATAAGGGGGTTTAATTATGGCGACAAAGGGTAAAAAGAAGATCAAGAAGGCACCGGCGGAGGGAATAGTACATATTCAGGCGACCTTTAACAACACCATTGTTACCGTTACGGACCTTCAGGGGAACGTCATCACTTGGGCGTCCGGGGGTTCCGTTGGGTTTAAGGGAACCAGGAAGAGCACACCATTCGCAGCATCAAAGGCGGCGGAAACCGCTTGTAAACAAGCAAAGGCTTTGGGTATGCAGAGGGTGGAGATAAGGGTTAAGGGAGCGGGTCCGGGAAGGGAGGCGGCCATAAGGTCCGTTGCCGCCTCGGGCCTTGAAGTTATAGCGATAAAGGACGTGACTCCCGTGCCACATAATGGAGTTAGGGCTCCAAAGAGGAGGGCGGTATAATGGCTAGGTATACGGGTCCGGTTTGTAGGCTTTGCAGGAGAACCGGAGAAAAGCTTTATCTGAAGGGGGAAAAGTGTTTTACCAACAAATGCCCCTTTGAGAAAAGGCCATATCCACCGGGCCAGCACGGCCCCTTACAGAGGAGGGTTAAGCTTTCAATATACGGACAGCAGTTGAGGGAAAAGCAGAAGGTTAAGTGGATGTATGGGATGCTTGAGGCCCAGTTTAAGAGGTTTTTCCGTATAGCCCAACATATGCCTGGAAACACCGGGGAGAACTTCCTTTCCTTGCTCGAGAGAAGGCTTGATAACGTCGTATTCAGGGCGGGATTCGCGAAGAATAGGAGGCAGGCGAGGCAGTTTGTAAGGCACGGTCATATTCTCGTAAACGGCGAAAAGGTGGATATACCCTCGTACATCGTAAAGGTGGGGGATGTAATACAGGTGGCGGATCACTTTAAGAATAACACGGAGCTTCAAGCGGCGCTTAAGATGAACAGGCCATCGCCATCATGGCTTAGCATCGACAAGAATACCCTAAAGGCCCAAGTTTTAAGGTTGCCTCAAAGGGAAGATATAACCGCGCCTATAAACGAGAGGTTGATAGTGGAGTTCTATTCAAGGTAGGAGGGGAATATGCTCAACGATGTTGTTAAAAGTAAAGGTGTTTACTATGAGGAGGAAGGGGATTACGGGAGATTTGAGATGGCGCCCCTTCCAAAGGGTTTTGGGACTACCTTGGGAAACTCCATAAGGAGAACGGTCCTTTTATCTTCATCCGGAGCCGCGGTGGTGGCGGCGAGGTTTGAGGGTATAAAGCACGAGTTCAGCGGAATACCTGGTATAGTTGAGGATGTCCCCACCATAATATTGAACCTAAAGAAGATCCGCTTCAGGGTAAATAAACCCTTCAAAAACGTCATAAACGTAAAGTTGAAGTTCTTGGGGGAGAAAGAGGTTAAAGCAAAGGACCTCGATCTACCCGCAGGGATAGAGGTGGTAAATGGGGAACAAACCATAGCGCACTTATCCGATCCAACCTCACAACTTCTCGGAGAAATATATATTGCGTACGGTAGGGGTTATATGCTTGAAGACGAAACGAGGGAGGTTTTGTCGGAAACATTGGGAAACATTGAAGGTATAATATACACCGATGCCCTGTTTTCTCCCGTAGTAAAGGCGAACTTTTATACCGAAAGCTTCCTTTACGGAGGAAAGTTTGATAAGGAAAAGCTCTTCGTTGAAATATGGACGGACGGATCCAAAAAGCCTTCAGAGGTATTCTTTGAGGCTATAGATATCCTGCTTGATCAGTTTGGCGCCTTGAAGAACGTCCTTGAAAAACCCATAAAACCCATAAGGGTCCTCCTACCGAAAGAAGAGTTAGAGTTCAAGAGGAGGAGGTTACAGGATCCCATCGCCGCCATCCTAAAGAGCGAGTTACCATCAAAGTTAGTTAAAACCCTTGAAAAGGCTGGGATAACGATATTCGGCGAGCTCTTAAAGTATAAACCCGAGGATCTGAAGGAGGAATTTAAACTTTCGGAGGATGACATCGCCCTAATAGAAACCGCGGTTAAGAGGTTGGGTTTTGAGATGGGTAGGGATTATTGGAAGGAACTGGAGGAGTTAAAAGATGAGGCATAGGGATAAAAGGGTAAAGCTGGGAAGGGAAAGGGAGCATAGGAGGGCACTTTTGAGGAACTTGGCGAGGGAGATGGTGGAACATGGCTATATAACCACAACCACGGTAAAAGCGAAGGCTGCTAAGGCTGTCGTTGAGAAGCTCCTTCACCTCGCAAAGGAAGATACTTTACACAACCGGAGGTTGGCTTTCAGGATTCTGGCGGACAGAAAATACGTCAATAAGCTCTTTAAGGAGGTGGCGCCAAAAGTTAAGGGGGTGAGGTTTGTTAGGATAGGTTTCAGGAGGGGGGACGCCGCGGAGATCTCAAGGTTAGAATTTATAATGTGAGGGTTTTCGTAGTAGATTTTGGAGGGACAAGGTTAAAGTGGGGGCTTTTTTCGAGCGAGGAGCTTGAGAGGAAGGGGTTATTAAGCTCCCAGGCGGTTTATTCTGTAAGGGACTTTAAAGAATTTTTAAGGGGTTTTTCTTTTGATAGGTTGGTTTTGGGATTTGCGGGTATGGTTAAGGACGGGGTGGTTATACACGCGCCCAACTTACCGAATTGGGAGGGTTTAAACCTTTACGAGGAGTTTAAAGATTTTTACCCCATAGTTGAGAACGACGCGAACCTTTTTATCCTTGGTGAATACCATTACGGCTCCGCGAAGGGTTATAAAAACGCGGTAGGAATAACTCTTGGAACCGGTGTAGGTGGAGGGGCGATAATAAATGGGAAACTATTAAGGGGTAAAAACAACTTTGCGGGGGAATTCGGGCATATGGTGATAGACATAAACGGTCCCCCATGCAACTGCGGTTCCTTCGGATGCGCGGAGAGCTTTTTGGGGGAATATTATTTTTTGGAGAGGGTTAGGAGGGCGTTTTTAAGGCATGGGCAAAATCCCCCCTCCGATATGAAGGTCTTGGAGGATATGGCAAAGATGGGTTTAGATTTGGCAAGATCCCTTTGGGAGGAGTACGGGAGGTACTTGGGGGTTTTAATTTCAAACCTGATCTCCGCCTTTGATCCGGATATCGTAGTCTTGGGGGGTGGAATATCAAACGCCTTTGAACTCTTTAAGGATAGTATGATGGAAGAGATTTTAAGAAGGAAGGTGGGGTACAGGTTTGAGGTCCCCATCGTAAAGGCAAAGCTTGAAAATCCTTCCCTTTACGGGGGACTTTACCTTGCAAACCTCTTATAAAGGAAACCAAAGACAAGCATAATTATATCAACAATCAAAATTATTAGCCTTGTTAAAATCGCAAAGGAGGAAGAGGTTGGATCATAACCCATAAGGAGGGAAATTATTCCCTCCCTTATCCCCAAACCCGCGGGGGTTAAGGGCAGAACATAAGAAGCCACGAAAGAGAAGGAATAAACGAAGGAGATCTCCGGATAACCGAATTTGAGATTTAGGGCCCTTGAGGTGAAGTACGCGGAAAGGCCGACAAGAGACCAATAAACAACCGACAAGATTAGGGGAATTAAGGTTTTAATGGAGAATTTCCAAGTGAAGAGAACCAAAAGCAAAACAAATATTATACCCAGCTGGATGTATAAAAATTTGGGGAAGATCAAGGAAAAGAGCCCTGCGCCCGCCATTAAGATTAGGTGCTCGTATAACGTTGCGGAAAATACGGATCCGGAAGGATGGTTTAGGATCGTCACCCTGCCCACAAATTGCCAAACCTTACCAGGTATGTACCTCCCTATAGAAGATAGGTACCAAGAAAATACCGCATCCGGGAAGGAGATGAACATTCCGAAGATTTGAGCTACAAAGAACCATATGACGGGTAAGAGGGTATAGGCAAGGAGCATTATCAAAACCGATAAGAGGAAACTTGAGGGGGAAAATTTAATATCCGGAAAGCCGTTTTTAAGGATCGGGTATAAAGCAAAGATCAAACCCAATATCGCAAGGGAATATTTTAAGAATTTTCGGATAGTGCCGGGGGCGGGACTTGAACCCGCACGGGCGTTGAAGCCCAGCGGATTTTGAATCCGCCGCGTCTGCCATTCCGCCACCCCGGCAAAGAAAGTATTATAAAGTGGGCTTCGGACTTAGAATACAAAATATGGGAATTTTGAGGGAGCTTTGGGAGGTTTCTTTTGGAAAAAAGGTGGAAATTAAAGGGGAAGATCTGGAGAATCTGGAAAAGAGAAACAGGGAGTTTTACGAGCTTGCAAAGGAGAAGGTGATATATGGCTTTAATACGGGACTTGGACCTATGGCGGAAATAAGACTTTCGGAAGAAGATTTAAGGGATTTTCAGATCTTAACCCTAAGGAGCCATGCAACCTCAACGGGAAAACCTTTACCCATTCCCCTCGTTAGGGGGGCGATGTATTTGAGGTTAAGACACTTAATTAACGGGGGTGTGGGGATAAGGCCCTTGGTTTTGAAAAGGTTGGAGGAATTCTTGAATTTGGGTGTTACGCCTGTGGTTTATGCTTACGGTTCGGTTGGGGCAAGCGGTGATTTATCACCGCTTTCTCATATAGCCTTATCCATGATGGGTGAGGGTTGGGTTTATCTTAAAAACCGCAACAAGGTACCCTCAATAGTAGCACATAGAATGCATAATTTAGAACCGATCTCCTTTGAGCCGAGGGAGGCCCTTGCCCTGATAAACGGTTATTCCTTTTCCCTTTCAAACTTGGGTTTGGCAATTTACGAGATAAGGAACCTCTTGGAATTTTCGTATAAAGTATTTTACCTTTCTTGGAGGGCTATAGGGGGAAGAAAGGCGCCATTTGATCCAAGGGCGGTAAAGATGATGGGGGATAGTTACGCATTAAAAGTTGCGGAGAGGATTTGGAAATTCGTAGAGAAGGAGGAGGATGGTAAAAGGGTTCAGGATCCTTATTCCTTTAGATGCTTCCCTCAGATAACATCTCCACTTTTAAGGGCTTTGGAAGTTTCGGAGGGGATATTTGGGGAGCTTTCCTCCGGATGCTCGGATAACCCAATTTTTTCTGAAGGGGAGATTTTCTCAACGGGGAACTTTCATGGGCAAAGTATCTCCTTTGCAAGCGACATTTTGGCAATTGGTATAACTGCTTTTCTGGGTTCTATTGAGAGGAGGGTTTTTTATATCTTGAGCGATAAATCGGATTTACCGTATATGCTATCGGAAAATCCGGGGAAGGATCCGGGTTTGATGATGCTCCAAACCGCATTAGCTTCAATATTTGCGGAAAGTAAAGTTCTATCAACACCTTATTCCTATCAATCCGTCCCAACGGGGAACGATCAGGAGGATTGGGTCCCTATGAGCTTCGGAGGTACCTTAAGGCTTCTAAAGTTGGCGGAATTTATGCTGATGTTTCTATCCGCAGAACTTCTCTGCGCGTATAAAGCCTTTAAATTGAGAGGTTTGAGGGATGAAACCTTTGACGAGCTTGAAGAATATTTCCCCCAATACAGGAAAAACCTTTCCCTTTATGAGGAGTGGGAAATAGTTCAAAAGTTCATTGAGGAGAGGGTGGGGGGAATAATAAGGTTGTGATCCCCCCACCCAAGTTTTTTACCTTACTATCACCGTCCTGTAGAGGTTGTGCCCCTTAACCCTGAAGATGTACGTCCCTTTCTTTAACTCAACAAAGGCGCTCCTATCTACCTCTAACTCTTTCACTTTCCTACCATCGGGTGTGTATATCTCCACAAATGCTTTCCTTCCAGTCTCAACATTTACCCCTCCCTTCGCAGGAGAAACTAGAAGATATACGCCTCCAATGTTCCTTTCCTCTTCAACCTTTAGCTCCTCATCATCTCCAAGAATTCCACAACCTGAAACTGGAGTGGGAGAGTCAAAAACCAAAAGCGTATTACTGCAACAGTCCGGCACAGCTACAATCTCTACACATCCGTCGTTATCAACATCACCTATCGCTAAACCCTCAAAAAAGTGGGGTCCTGAATACGTCCATTTAACGGTTCCCGTTGCCCCATTTAGCACCTCTAGAGATGGCGATGTTCCATAAGCAGCCGTTATTATTACCTCTAGCTGTCCATCGTTATCTATGTCCGCTATTTTCCTTGATTGGACCTGATATGCAGCATAACGACTACTATAACTCCATATTGTACTACCGTCTGTACCCCTCAAGGCGTGAACCAAATAATTCCCATACACGATTTCCTTCCATCCATCCCCATCTAGGTCCGCTATTGTGGGTGAGTTCATAAAGATCATTACACCGCCCATATTTCTGCTCCAATATAAGGTTCCATTGTGCCTTAAAGCATAAAGCATATTATCTGCCGTTGCTACAACTATCTCCTTATATCCGTCGTTATCAAGATCCGCAATCGCTGGATTTCCTTGATAACCAACGGGATAACTCCACAAGAAAGCCCCATCGGTAGCCCTCAAAGCTACCACATAACATGTTCCCGAGTTGTCGTAAGTCGTTATAACTTCATATTGCCCATTGTTGTTTATATCAGCGATGGCAACAGAACTAAATGTCCAACCATATGGTGCAATACATCCAGGCATGCTAAATGTCCATATTGGTATACCCGTAGTACCACTGTAAGCTCCTATAGTGCTTCCTACAACATATACCTCGCCAACACCATCACCGTTAGCATCAAATATGGTTGGAGGAGATGCATTAGCACTTCCTCCTCCTAATCCTATATTTACACTCCACAATATTGACCCATCAGTCCCACTTAAAACATACAAATTTCCGTCATCCGTCATAACTGCTATCTCTAAACCAGGAATTAATGGATTTAGTTCTCCAACTGCCGGCGAAGTAAGAACACCACTGGCCAAATTCCTACTCCACAAGAGGGAACAATCCGTACCCCTAAGAGCCCATACGCCATAGCCTGACAAAGAGGCTATCACTATCTCGTTTAAGCCATCACCATTTATATCCGCAATTACAGCATCACCCTCTGTTGAACCGAAAGAATAAGAACACTTAACATGAGGTCCCGTTACCGCACCCTTCATACTCTGTACTCCCCTCAGCGAAGTCGATCCATGATGCATCATCCAGGTACCCGAAGCAACATTAACGGGCGGAAAGCTTTGCCCATACCCTAATACGGGCATTAAACCTATGCTTAGTGCTGTTAAGATGACCCGTTTCATATATCGCCTCCTCAGAAGATATTATAAGGGGGGTAAAACTTAATTTTGGGGTTGCATTGCCTCCCCCATTTTATCCTCCCTAATTATCTCGCTTATAAAATCATATACCCTCCTTATTAAATCTAGCCTCTTTTCCCTCTTTTTCTCATCCAAGACCATAACAGGTACGTTTGCGAAGAACTCATCCAAAACCTCATAAAGCCCCAAAAGTTCCTTTCCATACTCCATCCAAATCTCAAAAACCTTTTCTCCCTCAAGGTTCCAAATTACCTTTTCCGTTTCCCTTGCCCTTTTCAGCTTACCTTCAAGATGCAAGAGATATTCCTCCAACTTCTTTTCATAATATTCGTTCCCGCTATCATCCAAGAATCTTACCGGCTTACTTTCAAGGATATTTTTTACCCTCTTAGTTATTGTAATGAACCTTTCGGAAACTAAATCCTCCAAAACCCTTGCCTTTACCATCTCAAGGAACAAATTTTTTGCCCTGAAGGTTAGAACCGCAAAATCGCCGGATTTTGGATAATAGGGATAGTTGAACCTGTTTTGTAAGAATTCCGATGCGGAAGGTAAGATATCCTCAATGAGAGAAAGGAAATTTGCGGAATGGGGGGAAATTAGGTTTAAGAACTCGGAAAATGGGATCTTTCCCAAAACAAAGTTTTCGTTATCGTAGAGTAGAAGGGAAACGAACCTTCTGGCGGATGCCCTTATTCCCAAAGGGTCCCTTGAAGATGTCCATTTATAACCCATATCAAGCAGTCCCTTAATTTGAACTAAGCTGTCGGATAATGCAACTATATGTCCCTCCTTAGTCTTAGGAAAATCCCTACCTTTTGGAAGATGGGAATCGTAAACAGCCCTTGCGAAATCCTCCTCCCCATAAATTTCCCTCCAATAGTAATACCCTATCTTCCCCTCAAGCTTCGTAAATTCCTTACCTTCGCTTATCATTGAGGTTGATATGTCAAAAAGGTAATAACGTGCAACCTTGCTTACCTTGGAAGCTTCCACACCTGCAAGCTCGGAGATCCTTGAGGATACCTCTTTAACTTTCTCCACCTTATCGTAAAGACTTCCCACGCCCTTTAACCAAGTAATACCCTTTAGGTTCTCAACGAAATGATCCGGGCTCTTTTTAAGGTCTTCGGTTTTGTAAAACAGGGCATCATCAAGCCTCGCCCTCAAAACGTTCTCAAACCCCTTTACTTGCCTATCCAAACCCTTAGGGTTATTTGAGAATACGACGAAACCCGCCTTAAGATCACCATTTTCTATATGCGGTATATACCTCTGGTGGGTTACCATAGCGGTGGTTATAACCTCCGGATAAAGCTCCTTCAAAAATTTCTCATCAAACCTACCATAAATGGCATAACCCTTTTCCACGAGCCCCGCGATCTCATAAATCAAATCTTCAACATCAACGTTAAAATTTTCAAAATCCTCAAGCGAGATTTTAAAGAATTTCTCCGTTTCCCCCTTGATCCTTTCTTTCCTCTTCTCAAAATCTGGAATTATCCCGTTTTCCTCCAAAACTTTTTCGTAATCTCCCGCCCTTTCTAAATAAATCCTCCTCCTTTCTGGAACCCTTGGGGTGTAGGTAAAATTTGAGGATTCTATGTTTCCCACCTTGAACTTGATAACCTCATCCTCAAGTAAGCATAGTATCCACCTTATAGGCCTTATGAACGTTAAACCGCTATTATCCCACCTCATCCTTTTCGGTAGGGGTGCGGTGTTTATAAACTCAAGGACGATATTCCCTACGTGCTCCCCAACAAACTCTCCCCCTTTTTTTAACCTAACACCTACATATTCCTTTTCCCCTTCTTTTATTATAAAAGTGTCTTCAAGGTTTGCGTTTAGGGATTTTAGGAAGGAAAGGAGGGAAGGGGTTGGATTTCCCTTTTCATCGTATGCCACCTTTAAGGGGGGACCTTTTCTCTCAACAAAAACCTTCTTACTATAAGGTTCAACCCTAATTAGGGACGCGACCCTTGTTGGTGTCGCAAAATACTTACCCTCCTCAACCTCAAAGTTAAGCTCCCTGAGCCTTTGAACTAAGAGGTCGTGTAAATATTTCCCCAAGCCTTCCTGGACAAAGGCAGGTATTTCCTCACAACCTATTTCAATTAAAAGCTCCTTCACGGGTGGTAATTTTAAGACCGTTAAACTATGGTAAAATTACCACCTTGAAAAGGTTGGATCTTTACATTATCGGAAGTACGATAAAGCCCTTTTTTGGAGCCCTCCTTGTAACAACCTCTATTTTGATCCTTGATAGGGTTTTTGACCTGATGGATTTAATTATCAAAAAGGGGATCCCCCTTGATGTGGTTTTTCAGGTGATGCTTTACTCTTTACCCTTCATCCTCTCAATGACAATACCCATGTCAGTTTTTGTTGGTTCGTTGGTTGCCTTCGGTAGATTAGCCCAAGACCTTGAGATTTTAGCCCTTCTATCTTCCGGGGTAAGCCTTAATAGGTTAGCTTTCCCAGTTGCCTTTGTCTCCATTTTTATAACCCTCTTTATGTTTTGGTTCAACGACAGGGTAGTTCCTGAGAGTAACTATAAGCTAAAGAATCTCATCCTTGATATAGCGGAAAAGAGGCCTACTGCTCAAATTAGGGTTGGGACGTTTTCCCAGGTGGGGAATTTTTGGATATACGTGGGGAAGAAGGATGATAAGAGTGGAGAAATATGGGATATAATTATTCAAAAGCTGGATGAGAGGGAAATGCAAACCGTCTTATCAGGGGAGGGGGTTATGTTTATGGACCAGGACAGGAACTTAAACTTCGTTTTGGGAAACGGCTATATACACGATTACGATAGGAGAAGTGGGAATTACAAGAGGGTTAAGTTTTCAGAGTACAGGATCTCAATACCCTTGAACGATGAGCTTATAAGAAAGCAGAGGGAGTGGAGATCGGATAGGGAGAAAACCGTGGGGATGTTTTTAAAGGAGTTAAAGGAGCTTGAGGGAAATTATAGGAATAGTGGGGACGAGGGGATAAAGAGGAGGATAAACTCCATTAAGGTGGAGCTTCACAAGAAGTTTTCTATGCCCTTTGCATCAATAATTTTTGTTTTCCTTGCTATGTACATAGGTTTCATCCTCAGAAGGGGAGGATACGGGCCCGCCTTTGGCGTTTCCTTCTTCGTTTTTGTAATATACTACATATTCCTCATAAGCGGTGAGGATCTGGGGAAGAGGGGGATAATACCCCCAGAGCTTGGCATGTGGTGGGCAAACTACTTTTACATAACCCTAACATTATTGATCTACAAGTTCGTGATAAACCAATAAGTTATATAGCACAAACGAAATAATAAGGAAGCTCATAGGGATTTACGCTTATGGTCCTTTCCCCCTTCGAAAGGATCAAAACCTTGGCGCTTTCATCCTTGAAGCTTACGGAAAAGCCCCTTTCAATTGCAGAGGATACAAGTTCGGGTATTGAAAAAAACGAAACCAGTTCCTCATGGGACATTGAAAGGACCCTCCTCTTGTCCATATGCGTTAAGGATGCGTAAGATCCCCCCGAAAATAGGTATATCCTCCTGTGGGATCTGGGAGATGAGCCTATTTCGGAGATCTCAAAAGAAATCCCCCCTGAAAAGAAATATTCCATAAAGGACTTTATCGTTTCAAAGCGCACATCCATACCCTCCGCCAAATCCCTATAAACGAAGGGTTTTGAATGGTTTGTTATAACAAAGTTCAGGAACTTTCTCAAAAATTCCTTCTCCCTGATATCGTAAAATTCGTTGATGGAATTTATGGAATCGTAAATCGCCCTCGAGAACCTCCAAATTTGGGGGAAATTAACGAGGTACTTCCAAAATGCCCTCTCAACCCTTGCGGAAATCTTCCTTAAAGATAGAACAAATCCCTCAAGATCTCCATCCCAAAATGTCTCCGAAATCTCACCAAATTCCTCCCTGTTGAACCTCAAAATCCTTAAATCTACATCTCCAACAAGGATTGGATATATCAAAATTACGGTGGTATCTTCGTCAATATAGTCCTTTATGAATTCCGTGTCCTTTATCAAATGGGCGGAGTTTATCACTATGAGTTTCTTACCCCCCATAAAGGAAATCCTAGTGTAATAAAATCTTAATGCTTCTTCAAGCATATCTGGGATAACCTCAAGTCTTGAAAGGTCAAAAAAGAACGTGGAAAATTCCCCATTCTCGTTTGCCCAATTTTGACAAAATCCCATTATATCTTCCCTTCCGAGCCTACCGTAAGGGGCCCAGATCCTTAAAATTCCCCCCTTTTTTATTCTCGGAAACCAACCTTTTCCCTCAAAATTCCCAAGCCACCAGGGATTATCTTCGAACAGAAGATCCGCTAAATA
>JBMSAP010000078.1:0-9918 GCA_049414445.1 Candidatus Caldipriscus sp.
AAACCTACACCCCCTTGGAGGAAGGATGCGGTTATGTGGCATCTTTTGGGGTTTTAGTTTTTCTCCCGAAGGAATAAAATAGCGTGTGGCCCCTCATCTCGTGCTCGGGCCTACAACCCACATCCCTAATCTGCCACTCCCTCATAAGGATCTCCACCGTTTTCATAGCAACAAAGCCAAATTTAGCCATAACCTCCCTCGTCTCCTTAACTTGTTCAATATTTGGGGATGCGAAAACGAGAAACCCACCATCTTTCAAAGACTTATAAGCATGCGGTACAACCTTCCAGGGCTCCGGTACGTCTACAATAACAATATCAACATCCCTCTCTACAAAACCGCAAACATATACATCCCTCAACCTAAAAATCACGTTCTCGGGTTTTCCGAAATTCTTGAGGTTCTCCTTTGCGGTTTTTTGGTGCTCGGGGTTGTTATCGTAAGAAAAGAGTTTTCCGGGTGAAACTAATAGGTTGCTTACGAAAACCGTCATAGCCCCGCTCCCACTCCCAACCTCAATTACCCTTGAGAAAGGCGAAAAATTCGTATAAAGGAGTACAAGCCCCATATCCTTCGGATAGAAGATGTTGGTTTTCCTCTTTAACCTTAAAATGAAATCCGCATTTGAAGGTCTTATCACATAAAACACCCTACCCGTGCTTGAAACCAAACCCTCCCCCCATCTAAGTTCCTCCGGAAGATATAATATACCCCTATGTGAATGTACAGCCTTCCCCACCCTATACTCCGTTAGAAAATTCGCATCCGGTCCCCCCCAAAGCAATATCTTTTCCCCTTCCTTAACAAGGTCCTCACGCATCCCTTACAAACTTCAATATCCTTATAACATCAACCGTCTCCCTAACGTCGTGCACCCTCAGGATATGCACCCCCTTCAGGTATAAGTAAGCGTGTACGCCTAAGGTAGCGTAAAGTCTCTCCTCAGGCTCCTCGTATCCCAAAGCCATCCTTATAAAGCTCTTCCTTGATACGCCGTACATAACCACATAACCCATACTTACAAATTCGTTAGCATATTTTATGAGTTTCAAATTATCCTCAAGCCTTTTGCCGAAACCTATTCCCGGGTCTATGCATATCCTATCCTCCTCTATCCCCGCCTTTTTTGCCCTCTCAACCCTCTCAAGAAGTTCCTCCTTTACCTCCTTAACCGCATCCTCATAATACGGGTTTGCCTGCATGGTTTTCGGATTTCCCCTTATATGGTTGAGGATCAAACCCGTACCATATTCCCTTGCAACCTCCAATATCTTGGGATCGAAGTATCCACCAGAAATGTCGTTTATTATCCTTGCACCCGCTTCTACAGCTTCCCTTGCAACCGAAGATTTGTAAGTATCCACCGAAATTATTACTTCGGGAAATTTTTCGGATATCGCAAGGATCACGGGTATTACCCTTTTTTTCTCCTCATCTTCACTCACTGGATCCGAACCCGGCCTCGTACTTTCCCCACCCACATCTATTATCTTTGCCCCCTCCTTCAACATTTTCTCCGTTCTCCTTAGTGCCTCATCCACGCTTCCAACCCTGCTTCCCGAATAAAAGCTGTCGGGTGTTACGTTCAATATTCCCATAACCACCGTTTCCGAAACATCTATCTCGCCATCCTTTATCTTCCACTTAACCCTTCTTTCCATTTTCTATCTCCCTCCCGTTTAGTAAAACCTTGTAAAATATCGGACAAGATTTGCTTATCATAGCGGAAACCGAGCAGTACTTATTTAGGGAAAGGGAAACCGCCCTCAGTGCCTCCTTCTCGCTCACTTCGCCGGAGATCTCATATGTTAGAAATATCTCCGTATAAACCTTGGGGTGCTCCTCTGCCCTCTTACCCCTCACTTCAACCTTCAGGTCAAAATGTTTTTTTAACTTTTTCAAAATTGATGCAACATCCATTGCGGTGCATCCCCCCAAAGAAACCAAAAGCAAGGACATTGGGGAGAGGGAACCTTCCCCTATTTTTAGGTTGCCCGTATCCGTTTCCACATCAAAGTTTTCCCCATTGAAAACCATTCTCGCCCATTTTTCCATAGACGAAATTCTACCCCTGTAAAATCTCCAATATGGAGAAGATCTCTTTGCCGTTTGAAGAAAGGATAACTTTAGGAAATTGGAATTTTGTGTCCCCGGAGGATTATCTAAAGGAGCATGAGAAAACCTTAAGCCCGGATTTCTGGTTGAAAGTAGCCGAAGAGATTGAATGGTTTAAAAAACCAACGAAGTCCTTAGGGGGAGAGCATCCGTTTTATAGGTGGTTTGAAGATGGAACCCTGAATATGTCCTACCTATGCCTTGACAGGAACATAAAGGGCGGAAGGAAAAATAAGGTTGCTTTTTTCTGGCTCGGGGAGGATGGGAAAGAGAGGGTCCTGACATACGATCGGATGTACAGGGAGGTGAATAGGTGGGCTTATGTTTTCAAGGAAAAGCTCGGTTTGAAAAAGGGGGATAGGGTCGCGATATATCTCCCTATGATCCCGGAACTTCCCATAGTTATGTTAGCCCTGGCGAGGATAGGTGTAATATTTACCGTGGTCTTCTCCGGTTTCTCGGGGAGCGCCCTAGCCCAAAGGATAGAAGACAGTTCCGCTAAGATCCTCATAACCGCCGATGGATATTACAGGAGGGGTAAGAAGATATATCTACAGCCAAACGTAAGGGAAGCCCTATCGAAGGTTTCCGTGGATAGAGTGATAGTTTTTAGGAGGTTAGATGAGGGTTGGGAGAAGGAAGAAAGGGACTTATTTGCAGAAGAACTCTTATCGGACGTTCCCAAAAACTCCTTTGTTGAACCCTTGGAGGTGGAATCCTCTCATCCCCTATTCATCCTTTACACCTCCGGAACTACCGGGAAACCAAAGGGGATTGTCCATGATACGGGCGGTTATGCGGTTATCCTTTATGCAACAATGAAGTGGGTCTTTGATATAAGGGACGATGATGTTTATTGGTGCACCGCGGATATAGGCTGGATAACCGGGCATTCTTATATCGTTTTCGGTCCCCTTATGATGGGGGCGACAAGTGTTATGTACGAGGGCGTACCAAACTGGCCCGATCCGGGTGTATGGTGGAGGATCGTTGAAAGATACAACGTTAGCATATTCTACACCTCTCCCACCGCAATAAGGCTCCTTATGAGGTACCCGGATGATTTCGTAAAGAATTATGATCTTTCAAGTTTGAGGATCCTACATTCCGTTGGGGAACCCATAAACCCGGAAGCTTGGGAATGGTACTTTAGGGTTGTTGGAAACGAGAGGTGTCCCGTTGGATCCACTTGGTGGATGACGGAGACTGGGGGGATTATGGTTTCCCATACTCCAGGTTGGAAGCTTGTCCCATTAAAACCCGGAACAAATGCCCTGCCCATTCCGGGCATAAATGTTGAGGTTTTAAACCAAGATGGAACGCCTACACCAAGGGGAGAAAGGGGCTATTTCGTTATCTCAAACCCCTGGCCCGGTATGCCCTTAACCATATGGGGAGACGACGAAAGGTACGTAGAAACGTACTGGAAGAAATTTCCCGGAAAGTTTTATACGGGGGACTTTGCGGTTATGGATGAGGATGGGTATGTCTGGGTTTTAGGTAGAGCGGATGAGGCCATGAACGTTGCGGGACATAGGATAGGGACATACGAGATAGAATCAGCCCTCGTTGAACATGAAAAGGTGGCGGAAGCGGCGGTTGTTAGCGTTCCCGACGAAATTAAGGGTGAGGTACCCGTAGCATTCGTAGTACTTAAGGAAGGGGTTGAACGCTATAAAGGTCTTGAAGAGGAGCTAAAGGAGCAAGTGAAGAGCGTAATAGGTCCTATTGCAGTTCCTAAGGCGGTCTTGATCGTTGATAAGTTGCCGAAAACAAGGAGCGGGAAGATTATGAGGAGGCTCTTGAGGGCAATATTTATGGGGCTACCTTTGGGCGATATAACCACGCTTGAAGATGAGGCGAGCGTTGAGGAGATAAGGAAAGCTTACGAGGAGTTAAGGGCGCAGATTTAGTTTAAAATTCAACTTTAAAATACCCACCCAATGAAGATTTTCGTTGATAGTGCGGATGTTGAGGAGATAAGAAAAATTGTTAAACTTGGTTTCGTATCGGGTGTAACCACTAACCCTTCCCTAATTGCCAAGACCGGCAGGGATCCAAGGGAGGTTTATTATGAGTTGGCTCAAATGGTGGAACATGTTTCCGCCGAGGTGGTCTCGGAGGATCCCGAATCTATGGTGAGGGAAGGGTTAGAATACGCCTCCATTCACCCGAACATAGTGATCAAGCTACCTATGACGCCAAATGGTCTAATAGCATTAAAGGGGTTAAAGGAGAAGGGTGTTAGAGTTAATATGACATTAATCTTCTCACCTTCCCAAGCCTTGTTAGCGGCGAGGGCTGGGGCGGATTTTGTTTCCCCCTTCATAGGTAGGATAGACGATATAGGATATTACGGGACGGACCTTATAAGGCAGGTTTCCCAAATTTTCGCCCTACACGGTATAGAAACAAAGATAATTGCCGCGAGCATAAGGAATCCTATACACTTTATAGAGGCAGCCCTTGCTGGGGCACATATAGCAACCGTTCCACCTGATGTTATTTGGAAGCTCTTACAACATCCATTAACAGATATAGGGCTTGAAAAGTTCCTATCCGACTGGAAGAAGGGTATGGGTGTTAATGTATAAGGTAAAGGTCGGGCTATTTTTCTTGCTATTTTTATCCCTGTTTATTTTCGGGGTCTTTTGGATTAAGGATGCCCTTTCCCTAGAGAGGAGGTACCATTACAGGGTATCCCTTAGAACCGCAAGCTGGCTCGGGAACGGAGACCCGGTGAATATCAACGGTGTAAAGAAAGGAAAGGTTAAGTTTATAGAGATATATACGGACAGCGTTGTAGTAAATTTTTATCTTGAGGGGGTTAGGTTGAGGGATGGAGCCTTTGCAAGGGTGGAGAATGAAGGTTTTGTGGGGGGAAGGACCTTATCGGTATATCAAGGTCAGGGGGAATTTTTACCCGAGGGATCCTTAATAAAAGGTGAGGATACACCGACATTAACCGATATGCTCTTTACCATAAACTCCATACTTAAGAACCTTGACAGCATTACAAGGAAAACCTCAACAACCCTATCAAACGCCAACGATTTTATACTAACAACCCGCAAGGATCTGGAGGGTATATCCTCCGACTTAAAGGAGCTAATAGCATACATGAAGATCCTCGCCCAGAACACGGATAATAGGCTCGGTGGAACATACGAGGAAATCCTCAAAATTTCAAATAAGGCAGACAGAACTCTTTCAAGGATAGATTCCCTAATTTCTTCAAACGGAAGCGTTCAAAGGCTCCTTACGGAGGATTCCCTGTATTTTGAAATTAAGGGGGTTTTGGGGGAGGTTAAGGGTTTGGTTGAAGACATAAAGAAGGACCCTTCAAGGTACCTAAGAGTAAATGTCAAACTCTTCTGAAAGACTAATCAGGTTCCTGAAAATTTTGGAAAAAATTTACGACCAATTTTCCGAAGAAGAAGCTCCGGTAAAAATGATGAGGAAGATTAAGGGAAAGGACCCATATAGAGCCTTAATAACCACAATGTTATCTCCTAGGGTAAAGGACGAAATAACCTATAAGGTTGCGGATGAGCTTTTTAAGAGGGCTCCAACACCCGAAAAACTGGCAAAAATGGAAATAGAAGAAATAGAGAGGATTCTGAAACCTTTAGGTCTCTACAAACAAAAAGCAAAAAACATAAAATTGGCTGCGGAAAAAATAGTTAAAGAGTACAAAGGAAGGGTGCCTGATACATTGGAAGAACTTTTGAAATTCAGGGGGGTAGGTAGGAAAATAGCAAACATAGTCTTATCAATTATGGGAAAACCCGCCATAGGGGTGGATACCCATGTTTATAGGATAATAAAGGATAGATGGAAACTCTTAGAGAACGCAAAGGGTCCCCTTAATGTTGAACGATTTCTTATGGAAAATCTACCTCAAGAAACTTGGGGAAAGGTGAATCTACTCCTCGTAGCATTTGGTCAAGCTATATGCAAACCTCAAAAACCGAGGTGCAAAATTTGTCCTTTAACGGATGATTGCCCTTACTATTTAGGAAAGGGGAACAAACCCCTTAAAGAGTAAAGGATCGCCTCTTTTTTCTTTTTTATTTTCGCAAGTTTATATCCCGCAACCCCATAAACGTAGTTTAAATTATCCTTCCAGCCTTCAAAAATTTTTCCGAACCCTGAACTTATTGTGTATTAGCAAATCCTTATTGTCTTCATCCAAGAAAGTTATTACCTCTCCACTTGCACGCTCTTATAAACCCTCACTTCAAAACTTGATACACAACCATCCCGTTCCTTGATGCGGCAAAAACGTACTCCCCGTTTACCATTATGTCAAAAACATAATCACCACCGTACTTTGGAGGCTTATACCTCGCAACCTCAAACTTGTTTATAGGATCCACCACGCTAACCCCACCGAATCCAAAGGCGACATATATAAGCCCATTTATTGTTCTTGCATTCAAAGCATCACCAGGACCCTTTGCCAACCTAAACCTCTTTATATTCGTAGGATCCGATATATCCACTATATCTATTCCCTCCCTACCCAACGTTATATAAGCAAAGTTCCCCTCAACGTCTACTCCTATTGCAAACCCTTCCGTCTTATAACTTCCAACTAAGCGAGGTTTAGAAGGGTTTGATACATCAAAGACCTTCAATCCTCCCCTTCCCGATGCTACATAAGCGTATTTCCCCCTAACGGTAATTCCCCTCACGAACCCATCCGTCTTCGTAATGCTAAGGAGCCTAGGTCTTGCAGGGTTCTCTATGCTAACTATCGCAAAACCAGAATCCCCTAATGTAAGATATAGATAGTTCCCCACCTTCTTTACTTCCATTGTCGTGTCGGGCATAGGTAAATGGTAAATTTCCCGAGCGATATTTGGATCTGAAATATCAAAAACCGAAAGACCCCTGTATCCGTGCCCCACATAAAGATATTTTCCATGAATTGCCAATCCCAAGGGAATATGGGTAGTGTTTATTGTTGCATACAAATAAAGACTATCTGGTTTGCTAATATCCACGACGTATATCTTCCTTAGAGAGGATAGGTAAGCGTAATTCCCGGAAATTGCTATTCCGAAGCAGGGGGTGGGGAGCTTCAATCTCCTTGATATTCGCATATTCATAGAATCTGGTTTATAAACATCTTCCTGCGCCTCTTGACCCAAAATTAAAAAGAGCATAGAAGAAATTTTACGGTCGTAAAATATACAATTGGATGCGGGTACTTATAGCAAATAGGGGTGAGATAGCGGTTAGGATAGAGAGGACGTTGCGAGATATGGGGTTTGAATCCGTAGCGATATTTTCCGAACCTGATAGAAATGCCCTCCATGTTTTAAACGCTGATTACGCAGTAGAGATAGGGGGAAATACTCCACAGACAAGCTACCTTGATATAAGCAAGATCCTTTGGGCAATAAGGAAATCTAAAGCTGAAATGGTACATCCGGGATATGGCTTCCTTTCCGAAAGGCCCGAGTTTGCATACGAAATTGAAAAACACGGGATAATCCTTATAGGTCCAGATTCCGAGGCTATGAGATTGGCGGGAGATAAGGTAGAGGCAAGGAAAATCGCGGCAAAAGCGGGTATCCCACTCCTTGAAGGCACAGACGCCCTGGATGACCTTAAAACCGCCATTGAATTGGCAAAAAGTATAGGATATCCCATAATGATAAAGGCAGCGGCAGGCGGTGGAGGAAAGGGGATGAGGGTTGTAATGAACGAGGAAGAGCTCAAAGAGTTGTTCCCCTTGGCTTCCGCGGAGGCCTTATCCGCCTTTGGGGACGGCAGGGTTTATTTGGAAAGGTTAGTATTAAACCCACACCATATAGAAGTCCAAATAATAGCGGACAAATATGGAAACGTGTATGCCTTGGGTGAGAGGGAGTGTTCCCTTCAAAGGAGGCATCAGAAGTTCATAGAGGAGTCCCCATCCCCCACAATAGATGATAAAACTAGGAAAGAAATTTTGGAAGCGGCAATAGCCTTCGCTAAGGAGATAGGATACACAAATGCGGGAACGGTTGAGTTCCTTTACGACGAAGATAGAGGAAAGTTTTACTTCTTGGAGATGAACGCCAGGTTGCAGGTTGAACATCCCGTCACGGAGATGCGTACAAACTTGGATCTCGTGGAGCTTCAAGTAAGGGTGGCGCTGGGGGAGAAGCTTAATTTTGAGAATATTTTCTTTAACGGGTATTCCATAGAGGCGAGGATAAATGCGGAGGATCCTTACGAAGATTTTGCCCCATCAAGCGGGAAAATTGAATTCTTGAGGGAACCCTCGGGACCCTTTATAAGGGTTGATAGCGGTATATACGAGGGGTATGAGGTTCCCATATTTTATGATCCCATACTTTCAAAGGTGATATCCTTCGGTAGAACTAGGGAAGAGGCGAGAAGGAGATTAATAAGGGCATTGAAAGAGTATATAATCTTCGGTATAAAGACAAACATACCTTACCTCATAGAGGTTCTTGAAAGTGAAGCCTTCATCTCGGGCAAATACACCACCAACTTTGCCAAAAATTTTGATTTTGTTCCCCAATATCCCGAATATCTTGCAAAGCTTTCCGCCTTATACGAACCTCCAAAAAGGTTTCACGACGTTTCCCCCAATCGCGCAAACGTTTGGAAACTTTTTAAGGATTATTCGGAGTTTTGAAAGTCGTATATCTTCTTTTGGGTTTCTTTTTTGTATTTCTTGGAGTTTTGGGTGCAATTTTGCCCGTTATGCCCTCAACGGTTTTCTTTATTATCGCCTCTTACTTTTTTGCGAGAAGTTCCAAAAGGTTCCATAGTTTGTTGCTTTCAATCCCTTACGTTGGAAGGCAAATAGAGTTTTGGGAGAAACATAAGGCGGTTCCAAGAAGGATAAAAAATCTGGCGGTTATATCATCCGCTGCTGGGATCCTGATAAGTTCATTAATTTCCGCCATATTCGGGAAATTCCTGGCTTCATTTATGATCTTGCTTGTGGGTGTTCCGCTGTTTTTGGCGGTTTTGAAGTTAAGGGTCTATGGAGATTAGGATACCTGCCCCCGCAAAGGTGAATCTCTCCCTCTGGATAACCGGAAAATTACCGAA
The DNA here is from genome assembly GCA_049414445.1 of Candidatus Caldipriscus sp. Lineage (GTDB taxonomy): Bacteria > Hydrothermota > Hydrothermia > LBFQ01 > LBFQ01 > Caldipriscus. Next base: position 9,196 of record JBMSAP010000078.1, read on the forward strand.
CGGTTATCACAGGATCCTCACCCTATTTTATAAGATCCCCATATACGACGAAATTTGGGTTGAGGAGTGGGATGATATAAGGGTTAAATGCGAAGGTATAAAGAGTGAATCAACGAACACCGTATATAAAGCCTTGAAATATCTAAGCGAATATGTGGGTAAGGAAATTTGCCTGAAGGTTAGAATAAAGAAAAGGATACCCGTAGGTGGTGGGTTAGGTGGGGGTTCAAGCGATGCAGCGGCGGTTTTAAAGGTGGCGAATGAGCTTTTTAAGCTTGGATTGAGCTTAAGAGAACTCTCCGAAATAGCGGTTAAGGTTGGTGCGGACGTACCTTTTTTCCTCCTTCCCCATAGAGCAGCGATAGGTAGGGGAATAGGCGAGGAGCTTGAACCCATAGATCTAACGGTTAGGGGAAAATGGGTACTTGTTTTTCCCGCGTTTCCGGTTCCCACAAAGCTAGCTTATTCTTTAATAGAAAGTAGGGGGATCTATACAAACGAGAAAGATGCGGAAGAGAAGCTTGGGGAGCTTATAAAAAGCCTAAAAGAAGGGAAAAAAGTAAAACTTGAAAACGACTTTGAAAATGTGGTATTTGAAAGGTTTCCCGAGATAGGGGAGATAAAAAGTACCCTCGTGAGAAACGGTTGGAATTCTGTTATGAGCGGTTCGGGTTCTTCGGTCTTTGGCTTGAACGGTGAAGGGTTTGAAAATCTTAAAGGTTC
>JBMSAP010000079.1:0-3252 GCA_049414445.1 Candidatus Caldipriscus sp.
AGGAGGGTTTTGAAGAGGAGGCGCAAGAAGGGAAGGAAAAGGCTGACGGTTTAGTATGGCGGTTAAGGAGGGTTTGGATTTAGAAAAGGTAAGGAATATTGGTTTTATTGCGCATATAGATGCGGGTAAAACCACAACAACGGAAAGGGTTTTGTATTATACCGGAAGGATCCACAGGCTCGGAAACGTGGATGAGGGGACCGCGACAACGGACTGGATGATACAGGAAAAGGAAAGGGGAATAACTATAACAGCTGCGGCCACCGTATGCTTCTGGAAGGGATACCAGATAAACATAATAGATACGCCCGGGCATGTGGATTTTACGATAGAGGTTGAAAGGTCCCTGAAAGTTTTGGATGGTTTGGTGGTGATATTTAGCGCGGTGGAGGGGGTTGAACCTCAAAGCGAAACCGTATGGCGTCAGGCGGAGAGGTATAAGGTTCCGAGGTTGATATTCATCAACAAGATGGATAGGATAGGGGCGGACTTTAGGAGGGTAATCGAAGGTTTAAAAAAGAAGTTGAACGTTGACCCCCTTCTTATGGAGCTTCCCATAGGGATTGAGAAGGATTTCGTTGGGGTAATACACCTTGTGGAGAGGAAAAAGTATATCTGGGATATTGACGAGACAGGGGAGAAATATAGGGTTGAGGATTGGGAATTTGACGAGGAGAGTATCCCATATTACGAAGATATAATACTTAGGTCCTCGGAGTACGACCCCGAAATTTTAGAGATTTACGAAAAAGAGGGCTTTGTACCGCCAGAGAGGGTTAAAAAGGCGCTGAGGAAGGGCGTAATAGAAAACAGGATCTTTCCCGTATTTATGGGTTCCGCCCTGAAAAACAAAGGAATACAGCCTTTGATAGATGCCATCGTAGAGCTTTTACCTTCACCCCTTGATGTTCCCCCCGTTCATGGAAAAATAAGGGGTGAGGACGTTTATATTCATACGGGCAAGGGGAATTTGGTGGCTCAGGTTTTCAAAATTCAGGTGGATCCCAAAGGAAAAAATAAGTATTTCTACACGAGGGTTTATAGGGGTGAGATAACCTTTATGACGAAGATATACAACCCGAGGACTGGGGAGACAATGAGGGCGACGAGGATATACAAAATGCATGCAAACAAAAAGGAGCAGATACAGAAGGCGGAAGCGGGGGATATAGTGGCCCTTGTTGGACTTTCGGATAACACCATAACGGGCGATACTTTAACCGTAATTGAAGAGCCCGTAGAGCTTGACAGGATACCTTTCCCAGAACCCCTTGTTTCCGTTGCGGTGGAACCTAAAAAGAGTTCGGATGAAGCCCAACTGGAGGAGATTCTAAATATTTTTGCGGTGGAGGACCCATCCCTAAGGGTCAGGAAGGACGAGGCCACTGGGCAGTTTATACTTACGGGTATGGGAAAGCTCCACCTCGATATTGTGATTGATAGGATAATTAGGGATTACGGTTTAGAGGTAAGGGTAGGAAAGCCTTATGTATCTTATAGGGAGACGATAACGGATAAAGGATACGCAAGGGCGGAGTTCAAGAAGGATGCTATGGATGTCGTTCATAGGGGTATAGTGGAGGTTGAAGTTGAAAGCTCGGATGAAACTTCCTTTGAGATAGAATCCGAACTACCTCAAGAGATAAGGGAGGCTTTGATTTCTTCCTTTAGGGAAGTTTTGGAGTTTGGACCCCTTATGGGTTATCCTATGGTTAAAATTAAGGCAAAATTTAGAGTACCCTACGATCCTACCTTTACCCCCCTTGGTGTTAGGGCGGCATCCATAAAGGCCCTTCAGGAAGCGATACAAAACGCAAAACCCATCCTCCTTGAACCTCACGCCCTGATCTCCGTTATGACACCCCAGGAGTACCTTGGAAATATCGTGGAGCTTTTATCCTCCATTGATGGGGAAATAAAGAACATATATGAAGAGTTTGGGACTCAGCTTGTCGATGCCCTGGTGCCACTAAAGCAAACCTTTGACCTTGCGAACGACCTCAGGTCCGCATCCCAGGGAAGGGCAACTTTTACCATAAAGGAAGTTGAATTCCTACCATCAAAAGGGTAAGATTTTACTAATTTTGGCTTTGTGGGGATGTCAAGACCCGGGCGAGGTGGTTTTTAGGAAAAGGTGCATAAGCTGTCATAGGGAAAACAACGACCTTGTTCCCCCGGCCCCAATTTTTACGGATTATAGGATAAAGGCGGATTATGTTGAAAAGGTGTTAAGGGAAGGTGTCGAGGGAACCGCGATGAAGCCCTTCAACGAACTTTCCGAAAGGGAAATTAGGGCAGTTTCAAGGTATATAGAGAAATTAGCGAAAAGGGAGGTAAAGGTGGACAGCTCTTTAATATCAAGGGGGAAATATTTATTTGAAAATGTATGCTCCTCCTGTCATGGGATAAGGGGGGATGGTGAGGGTGTGGGAAGGAATATCCCTCCACCGCCGGACTTCTCAAAGTTTAACCCCCTTCCCCAAACCACAATAAGGGTCCTAAACGAGGGTATAAAGGGAACCAACATGTATTCCTTTAGGGAAATCTTGACGGAAGATGATAAAAGGGCGGTTGCGGAATATATCCTACTTTTCTTCCGTGAGTAGGCTCGGATTTTTCCTCGTGCTCTTGGGCTTAACTTTATCCCTATTAAAAATAAAATTCGGGCTTTTTGTCTGGGCTTTGGCGCCTTTAATTATTCTTATCCTTCTCTCCATCTCCTTTTGGAGGGATATAGGATGGTGGAACATCTTTACCTTTCTGATAATCCTTAACCTTTTGCTTTCGGCGCTTTTAAGGTAAATTAAAAGCTTCCCTCAAAATTTCCGCAACCTTAGTTATATAACAACTCTCCTGACTCTTTCCCTTCTTTAACCCATAAACAACGAGGGGAACATGGGTATCATATGAATAGGGCGAGCCGTGGGTGGTACCCCTCGGATATCCAACGACCCAGTAAGGTTTCGCTATAAAAACGAGGTCCGCGGAACCATCAAAACCGTTTATAATGAGGCTATCAATGAAATCTTTGGGGTTTAGGGACAAAACCTCCTCATCCGTATAAACCCTGAAAATCCACTCCTTCCCCAAAAGATACTCTTTGATCGCCTTCTTTGCCGATGCCTCTTTCCTATTCAAAAACACCCAAGGATACGAAATTCTAACATCCATTCCCAATATTTCCCTTATCTCTTCCCCAAGCTTTTTCTCATCCACATATCCCCCGAAATTTTTCGGTATGGGCGCCACCCC
>JBMSAP010000080.1:0-5090 GCA_049414445.1 Candidatus Caldipriscus sp.
GCCAAAACCTTGGCGCACCTCCTTAAGTATGATAGCGTATATGGAAAGTTCAACGCGGATGTTTCCTTTTCCGAAAGCGAGATAAAGGTAAACGGAAGATCCGTAAAGGTACTTTCCGAGCCGGATATATCAAAGATTTCGTGGAAGGATTTGGGGGTTGATATAGTTATAGAATCTTCGGGTAAATTTACGGAGTACGAGAAGGCTTATAAGCACATAGAGGTGGGAGCAAGGAACGTGATAATCACCGCCCCCGCAAAGGGTAAGGCGGACATAACGGTGGTTTATGGAATAAACCATACAAAGATAGCTAAGGAAAAACATAAGATAATTTCCGCGGCGTCATGCACTACCAACGCCTTCGCCCTGATGGTAAAGGTTCTTCACGAGAACTTTGGTATAAGGAAGGGTTTGATGTCGACCGTACACGGGTACACCAACGACCAGAGGCTCCACGATGCCCCTCATAAGGATCTGAGGAGGGCAAGGAACGCCCTTTTAAACATAGTTCCGACAACAACCGGTGCAGCCAAAACAATATTTGAAATATACCCCGAACTAAAGGGTAAGCTTGACGCCATAGCTCTAAGGGTTCCGATTGCTGTCCCTTCATTAATTGACTTTTCCGTAGAGCTTGAAAGGGAAGTTTCCGTTGATGAGATAAACCAAGCTTTTATTAAAGCGAGCGAGGGGGAGCTTAAAGGTTTGCTTGGATGCACCAACGAGGAGCTCGTTTCAAGCGACTTTATAGGGGATAAGAGGACGGTGATAATAGATTTACCCCTGACGAAGAAGGTGGAAAATTACTACAAGGTTTTCGGTTGGTACGATAACGAATGGGGATACTCCGAGAGGATTGCGGATATAGTTTCTTACCTTCTTAGATGACAATATTTTTACTTTCCCAGGCGGGTGAGGAGATATACAGCTTTAAAAAACTTGGCTCTTGGACGTTTAGGGAGGTTTGGGGGGCTTATGCGTATGGGGGTTTCCTCTTTGCTTCAACCCAGGATGGAGTCAAAATCCTAAACATTTACAACCTCAGGGACTCCGTCAAGGGGATTAAGCTTGTTGAATTCCGAACGGGAACAAGGCCCGTGAGAATCGCGTATTACAAGGGTTTCTTTTATGTTGGAGTAAATGCCCCCTCTGGATCGGAGATAAACGTGGTTAGCTTTACCGATGGGAAAGTTGCAACCTCAATACCAACGGGAGGAAGAATAGTTTCCTTGGGAATTTCGTCAAATTACCTTTTCGTATTGACGAGCTTAGGGTTGGAAATTTACGACCTTACAGATCCAAAATCTCCACAGAACTTCGTAAATTTGGTTTTTTCCGCAGGTTCAGCCCTATCAATGTACCCCTCTTATCCTTACGTTATCATTTCTTTGGGAGCGGAAGGACTTATCATCCTTAAGGTTGAGGGAAATTCTATAAAAAAGGTTTACGAATACAGATTGCCAGATGGAAGCCCTGTCTTGGATGCGGTACCCTACGGCTCCTATATTTATATTGCATCGGGTATGGGTGGTATAAAGATCTTAAATACCGCCTCCCAAAATCCCTTAGTGGGAGAAATAAAGACGGAAAAGCCCGCATCAAGGGTGGTGATCTACAACAGGTATCTATTTGCATCCCTTGGAAATGGGGGACTTATGACGTATATTTTAACAAACCCAGCGTCCCCGACGGTTTTTGGATATTACTCCAACAACCTTTTCCTTTACGACATAGCGGTTTATGAAAACATAGTTGCTTTGGCTTTCGGACAGGGGGGTTTGATAACCCTTAGGATTTCCCCAAATTAGTGAAGCATAGTCAGGTTTTCCTGAAAGATAAGGGTTTTATTGGGAGGATAGTTGATCATTTGCAGGTAAAGGAGGGGGATCTTTTCGTTGAGGTGGGTCCCGGTATGGGGAGCATAACCTTTGAAATTTTAAATAGAGGTGGGAGGGTTTTGGGCATAGAGATAGATGAATTTTTTTGTGGATACCTAAGATCCGAGGGTGTTGATGTGATATGCGGGGATTATTTGAAGGTGGAAATTAAAAGGGAACTGGAGTTAAGGGGAATTTCTCCTCCCGTCAGGTTCTTCTCCAGCGTCCCCTATCATATAACCCATATGATCTTACTTAAAGTTTGCTCGGAAAGGGCGCTATATTCGGACATAAACTTGATTTTACAACTTGAGGTTGCGGAAAAGCTCCTTGCAAAACCCAACATAAAAAAATACTCCTCCTTCACGGTTTTGTTGAACTCCCTCTTTGAAATTTCAAGGCCCTTCAATATCCCAAACAGGGCGTTTTCCCCCGTCCCAAAGGTTCATTCCTCCCTTTTATCCCTAAAACCAAAGCCTGAGAATTTTTGGATAAACTGCGAAGAGTTTTTAAGGTTTCTGAATAAGTTCTTCTCGGAAAGGAGAAAGAAGATGAGAAATATTGACCCAAAGGTGCCCGAAGATTTTAAGGATCTTAGGCCCGAAAATTTAAGTGTTGAGGATTGGTTAAAGCTTTTTAAAAGCCGTTAAAATTCCCATTATGGTTTCAAAGACATATTCCGCCATATATTGGGGTGTGGATGCTATAAAGGTTGAAGTGGAGGTGGATTTTACCAAGGGTGTTCCTCAGTTTATAATAGTTGGGCTTCCGGATGCGGAGGTTAAGGAGAGTAAAGAGAGGATACATTCCGCAATAAAAAATTCGGGATTTCCCTTTCCCCCAGGAAAAATAAGGGTAAATTTGGCTCCCGCGGATATAAAGAAAGAGGGTTCCCTTTTGGATCTACCTATAGCCGTTGCGGTCCTTTCTTCGTTCGGATATATACCTCGTGAAAAACTTTTAAACTATCTATTTCTTGGGGAGCTTTCCCTTGATGGGAACCTTAGGAAAGTGCCTGGGGTTTTGCCCGCCGCGATCCTCGCCAAGGAGGAAAACCTAAGGCTAGTTGTACCTTCGCAGAATGCCCTTGAGGGTGCCATAATAAAGGATCTTGAGGTTTATGGTTTAAGTAGTTTAAAGGAGGTGGTGGATTTTCTCTTGGGAAATTTAAAGGTTGAACCCGCGAGGTATAGCGGGTTTTCCCTTGAGGAGGATTACGATGTGGATATGGAGGATGTTAGGGGGATGGAGTACGTGAAGAGGGCTTGCGAAATTGCGGTCGCGGGTGGGCATAACATCCTCATGGTTGGACCCCCGGGCGGTGGGAAGACCATGATTGCGAGGAGGATCCCAACCATACTACCCGAGATGTCCGAGGAGGAAGCTATAGAAACTACGAAAATATATTCCGTTGCGGGACTTTTACCTCCGGGTTCTGGTTTAATAACTACAAGGCCCTTTAGGGCTCCACATCATACGGTTTCGGATGTGGCACTTATAGGAGGGGGTAGCGTTCCAAAACCCGGGGAGGTTAGCCTTGCGCACAACGGTGTCCTTTTCTTAGATGAACTTCCGGAGTTTAACAGGCAAGCTTTGGAGGCTTTAAGGCAACCTTTGGAGGATGGGTTTGTCAGGATAAGTAGGGCTAGGGGTAGCGCAATTTTCCCCGCAAACTTTATGCTTGTATCCGCCATGAACCCTTGCCCATGCGGGCACTTTGGAGACAAAAATAAACCCTGCACCTGTACAGTATCCGCAATAACAAAGTACCAATCAAGAATCTCGGGTCCCTTGCTTGACAGGATAGATATCTTCATAAACGTTCAACCCTTGACATACGAGGAGTTTAAGGGGAAGAAGGGGGAGAGTTCAAGGGTGATAAGGGAGAGGGTAAAAGTTGCGAGGGAAATTCAGAGGAAAAGGTTTGAAGGGACGAAAATTTACACAAATTCCAAAATGACACCGAAGATGATAAGGGAATACTGCAAGATCTCCCACGAGGCGGAAAATATGCTTAAACTTGCATCCGAGAGGTTGGGACTTTCCACGAGGGGAATAACGAGGATCCTAAAGGTTGCAAGGACAATTGCGGACCTTGAGGGATTTAAGGATATACAGATCCAACATTTGGCGGAAGCTATACAATATAGGCAGAACGTTGGGGAGTTTTGGGTTTCGGGTTTAAAGTGAAGAGGTTGGGGCATCGGGTAGGGAAATTTCCGCCTTATAATACCTTCTTATGTTTAGTATTTACGTTTTGTTGTTAGGTCAAATTCGTGTAGCAGAGGTGCAATTCTCCATAGAGCCTGGAGAAGAAAAAAGCTTCTATTACAAGTTTGCGGAGGGAGATACCATTATTTTCAACGCTTATGTAATAAGAGGTAATGATAAGTGAAGGTTATAAAGTATCCGAATACAGTATTCTATACTTCCTATGCAGTTAAGAAAGTTGAAAACGAAGTAATTTATAATCCTCAGCGGGCAATATATCAGATTTCGTTTAAAAATACTAGTATGCTAAATCCTAAGGTCTATAAATTTGTTATTTACAGAAAACCCACTAAACCCGAATTTAACGATTTCGATGTTTCGGTTCAAATGATTACCACTTATGACACAATATATGTGGAAGATATAGAATCTACATTGGTTAAGGTTGATACGACTTGGGAAGAAATTGTAAATACCGCTCTTAATGTTGGTTCGCAAATGGCAGGGGGTAATACAACAGCATATGTAAAAGTCGATCTCCCATCTAATACATCAACGTGGGTTTATTGGATAGGGGTAGGTCAAGAGGCGGTGGAAGCCCTGAAGCAATTATCAAAAAGTATATCTGGTGTTTTAGGAATGCTTGATCCAGGCTCAGCCTTAGTAGCTTATGGTCTCGGTTTAATCACTGACCTTGGTCTAAGTCTAAAATCAAAAGATGACATAAATTACTATATTTACTATGGGAATGATATAATCAAACAGGGCACAAGAGTAGTTGCTGACTATGGTAAGATGACGTACCCTACAAAAGGAACAGTTTATATAATGTTAGATAACAGTTATAGTGTTATTACCAACAAGCTCGTGAACGTTAGAGTTGTAGCAATAAGAACATTACCCCAATATGAAAGAAGGAAAGTAAGAAAAGTGAAAGAGATTAGAGAAAGGACTTATCCTAAGTTAGATTAGAAATTCTTCAACTTTTACTTAACCTCACCC
>JBMSAP010000081.1:0-16580 GCA_049414445.1 Candidatus Caldipriscus sp.
CTTTGCCGATGCCTCTTTCCTATTCAAAAACACCCAAGGATACGAAATTCTAACATCCATTCCCAATATTTCCCTTATCTCTTCCCCAAGCTTTTTCTCATCCACATATCCCCCGAAATTTTTCGGTATGGGCGCCACCCCGTGATCCGAGGTGAAGATCAGGATATAATTCCCTTTTCCTACCTCCTTATCCAAAAATCTTAAAATCTCCCGAATGACCGTATCCACCTGTTTAACCACCCTCCTAACCTCATCGCTGTTCGGACCGTACTTATGCCCCACCAAATCCAAGGATGATAAGCTCAAAATCGCCAGATCCGGAAATGTATCTTTTCCAAGCCCTTCCCTCCTCAAAACCTCTTTAAAGACCTCAAGGAGAAAGCGGTTTCCCTCAAAGAACTTGTCCTTTAAGGAATACTTCCCGTTTATTTCATCCAACCATTCGGGTTTTCTATAATACCTTGATGTTGTTAGCTTCCCATCCTCAAGCCAAAGAACAACATCCGCCAAGAATCCCCCCGAAAATATAGCCGATCTGTCCTTTAAAGAGATACTTACAACCTTTGACTTTGGATATTTGAGCTTTAGCTCATCCCCTACGGTGGGATATCTGAGCCTCCTTGGGGATTTCCCGAACTCTGGATCTTCAACGGATGGAAAGTTTGATATTATCCCATGTATCCTCGGGGGAACGCCCGTTAATATCGTGGCATGCCCCACCGCGGTGAAGGTTGGAATATGCTTATGATGGCAGTTGGTATACACAAAGGAGGAATTTAGAAATTTTTGATCCAGAAGGGTAAGATAATCGTACCTAAACTGATCCGCAATTAAAATTACCGCAAGCCTTATCATCCGCCGTAAAAATAATAAGAAATTATAAAGTCAGCCATGAGGATCAAGACGGAGGAATAAACCACCGCCCTCATGGCGGATAAACCCACCCCTATAGCCCCTCCCTCGGATTTAAATCCCTCGTAACAGCTTATGAAGGTTATTATTATACCGAAAGTAATTGATTTAACCGCACCAACGAGCAGGTCCTTATCACTGTAGCTTGATCTCATCCCCGCTACTAGTTCATTATAAGGCATACCGTAAACGTAAGTGGTGAAAATAAGGGCGGCGGATATGGAAATGAAGGTGGCTATGGCGGTAAGGATGGGAATGGAAATTATGCTCGCTATTACCCTAGGCAGTACTATGAACCTGTAAGGGTTTATCCCCATAACCTCAAGGGCGTCTATTTGCTCGGTAACCCTCATTGTTCCAAGCTGGGATGCGAGCCCCCCTCCCACCCTACCCGCTATCACTAAGGCGGTTAAAACGGGCGCGAGCTCTATTATCGTACCTTTCCATATCCCCATCCCTATGATGTTCGCGGGGACATAATCCTTAACTTGGAAGGATACCAAAAGTGCCGCCACCAATCCCACAAAGGTGGAGCTCCCACCAACTATCAACAGAGAATCAAAGCCTATTATTGCGATCTGCCTGACAACTTCCCCAAAAATCTTGTTAACTTCTCCAAAAGCCAAAATCGTGTTTATAAAGAATATGGCAAAGTCCCCCACCTTCTCAATGGGCTTTAGGAGCTTATCCATTTCTCAAGACTATAGGTGTAAAACTTACCGCTTAAAAACTCGGGCCTGTTCATAATCTCAAGGTGTAATCCTATGTTTGTTTTTATCCCGCTTATAACAAACTCGGAAAGCGCCCTCTTCATCCTGCTTATAGCCTCGCTCCTATCGTTTCCCCAAGTGATCAACTTTGCTATAAGGGAGTCGTAATACGGTGGGATCGTGTATCCCTGATAAATATGCGTATCTACCCTAACGCCGGGTCCCCCAGGTTTGTGCAAAAGTTCTATCTTTCCGGGGCTCGGCGCAAAGTTGTTTTCGGGATCCTCCGCGTTTATCCTTGCCTCTATTGAATGCCCGTTTATCCTTAAATTATTCGTATCAACTGGCAATTTTTCCCCCATGGCTATCAGGATCTGGGCTTTAACTATATCCACCCCCGTGATCATCTCCGTAGTGGGATGCTCCACCTGGATCCTCGTGTTCATCTCTATAAAGTAAAAGTCTCCGCTTTCATCCATAAGAAATTCCAATGTTCCTGCGCTTCTGTAATTTATGTGTTTTGCCGCTTTTACCGCATAATCAAGGAGCTTTCTCCTCTGCTCCTCGGTTATTGATGGGCTCGGCGCCTCTTCAACAACTTTCTGGTGCCTCCTCTGAAGGGAGCATTCCCTCTCAAAAAGGTGGGTTATGTTTCCGTATTCATCCCCCAAAACCTGAACCTCTATGTGTTTGGGTTTTGTTATGAACTTCTCAAGGTATAACCTCCCATCCCCAAAGGCGGCTTCCGCCTCCGCTGATGCGGAGAGGAACTTTTGCTCCATCTCCTCTTCCGAATTAACGATCCTCATTCCCCTACCCCCACCACCAGCCGCTGCCTTTAATAAGACCGGATAACCTATCTCCGCCGCTATCCTTTTTGCTTCCTTTACATCCTCAAGGGGCTCTTCCGAACCCGGAACTAGGGGAACCCCCGCCTCCTTCACCGTCTTTTTCGCCATAATCTTATCCCCCATTATTGCTATTTGCTCGGGCGTAGGTCCTATAAAAACTAACCCATGCATCTCTACGATCCTCGCAAAATCCTCCCTCTCCGAAAGGAAACCGTATCCAGGATGTATGGCATCCACCTCCCAAGCCTCCGCCGCCGCTATTATGTTCGGAATGTTCAAATAGCTTTCCTTGGGGGATGGTCCCCCAATGCAAACCGCATAATCCGCAAGCTGAACGTGCAGGCTATTTTCGTCCGCGGTACTGTATATAGCCACCGTTTCTATTCCCAGCTCCTTGCAGGCGTAGATGATCCTTAAGGCGATTTCCCCCCTATTTGCTACTAGGATCCTCTTTATATCCCTCTTGGGCATGACGGAAATTATAAAGTGGCTAACAAAAACTCCCCTTATAATTCCCTTCTATGTTAGCTTTGACCCTTTTATCCGCACTAACGGGTACACCATCCTCCGGTATAAGCATAGGGATAGTGATAGGGGATCCTACGGGCCTTTCGTTGAAGTTCTGGGGGATAGGACAAAATTCCGCCCTTCAGGTTAATATAGGGGGTGGTGGCTTTGTTGCCCCCGCGGACCTTTCGGTGAGCGGTTCCCTCCTCTTCCACGCACTTCTGACAAGGGAAACCCCTATAAACGGATATCTCGGCGTCGGAGCCTTGGCGGGTATAAATCAGGGAAGGCGCGGTGATAAGGCGGTTTTCGGGATCCTTGTACCCTTAGGTTTGGAGTTAATACTTTCGGAAGTTCCCCTTGACCTCTTTATAGAGGTCCCTCCATTGATAGGATTTACAACTGATGGGGATGTAAGGGCGGGTTTGACCTTCGGGATAGGTTTGAGGTTTATCCTGAAGTAGTGTTCTCGGGAATTATTGAGGGTAGGTGTAGGGTAAGGGAAATTAAGGAGGGGAAGAGGGGGTTAAGGGTCCTTTTTGAGTTTGAGAATTTAAGGGAGTTTTATGTTGGACAGTCCATCTCCATAGATGGGGTATGTTTGACGGTTGAGGATTTTCGGGATAACCTTGCGGAATTCTTCCTTTCGGATGAAACCTTAAGGGTCACAAAGTTCGGGAAGATTTTGGCGGAGGGATACGTTTGCAACTTTGAGAGGGCTTTAAAGGTCGGGGATAGGATAGACGGGCACTTTGTTTTGGGGCATGTGGATGGGGTAGGTGAAATAACGGAGATTTTGGATTTTGGGGAGGAAGGTTGGGAGATAAGGGTAAAGATCCCGAAAGAGCTTTTAAAGTTCGCCCCGAGGAAGGGTTCAATAGCCTTGGATGGAACAAGCCTCACGATAAATTCCGTTGAGGGTGACGAAATAAGAATAAGGCTCATACCACAAACTTTAAGGATAACCGCCTTCCCTTACCGAAGGGTGGGAGATCTGCTGAACGTTGAGGTGGATGTCCTCGCAAGGTACGTACATAACCTACTGAAATTTCCTTAAAAAGCCGGATTCCTCACAGTTTAAAACCCTCTCCTTCCCTATCCTCGCCCTGCTTGCCTGGGCGCATCCCAAAAATATAAAGTCCATATCCCATTCCCTGTGTGCGTCCGTGTTTATGCTAACCAAACCTTTATAATCGTGCTCCGTCAAAACGTAAGCGTCAAGATCCACCCTCGTGGGATTTGAGTTTATCTCCAGAGCTTTACCTTCTTCTTCTGCGACCCTAAAAACCTTTTCAATATCCACCCTATAGGATGGCCTCTTCTTTAGGACTCTACCTGTAGGATGGGCTATTATATGAACGTAAGGGTTCCTAAGGGCGGAGATGATCCTTTCCGTTAGATCTTCGTCCTCCTTCCATGAATGCACGCTTGCTATTACAAGGTCGAAATTTTTTAGGATCTCTTCGGGGTAATCAAGGCTACCATCCGGTTTTATATCAACCTCCGCTGCAAAGAGGATCTTCATATAGGGGTACTTATCCCTCAAAACCTGAATTTTTAGGAATTTCTCCCTCAACCTCTCCTCGTTTAAACCTCCCGCATACCCCGCGGAGGGGGAATGATCCGCCAATCCTATTACGGAATATCCCCTGTTTATGGCGCTTTGCACCGCCTCCTCTATCTCCATAGAACCGTCGGAAAAGGTGGTATGCACATGAAGGTCACCGAGTATATCCTCGGGTAAAACGGGTTTTGGGAGCTTCCCCTTTAAGGCGAGCTCTACCTCCGAACCGTCAAACCTTTGGAACGGATGTATGAATTTTAAGGAAAGCCTCTCGTAAACCTCCTCCTCCGTCTCCCCCTTTATTCCCCCCAACTCCAAAAGCTTCTCCACGTGAGCCCTTGGACCCGTAGAATAAACCAAAACTTCCCCCATATCCTGCTCATTGTATATATGTAGTTTTATTGGGATCCTCTCGCCCGCCCAAAGCAAATAACCTTTCTCAAACCTACCGGAAAGAGTTAGGCGGAAGGCTTCCTCCTCGCTTATCGCAAACTCCAAGATATCCACCAAAGGTTCCCCCCTCCTGAAGGAACCCACCGCTATGGCGGATCTGTACTCGGAGGTGAAGGATCTTACTATGGGAACCGCCTCGCTAAAAAGTAAAAGATCCCTCTGGGAAAGGTAAAATTTCAGGTTTTTGTAGATCTTTGAGGGATCCTTGAAAAGATTCTTTGCCCCTTCGCCCTGTAAGAACCTTTCAAACCCCTCAATATCCTCTATCCCCATCTTCCAAAGCTCCCTAACCGTCCCCGCACCTAAACCCCTCACCCTCAAAAGCTCCGTGAGGGCCAAGGGAAAATCGGCTATTAACTCCTCGTATTTTGAAACCTTGCCCGTTTCCAAAAACTCAGCTATCTTCCCCGCTATGGCATCCCCAACCTTTAGGTATCTTTTCAGTCCCGCCAAGCCCTCCGCCTCGTAAAGGGACCTAAGATCCCCAGAATATAGGATCACCTTTTTTGAAGCGGACCTATAAGCCTCAACCTTGTATTTATTTTCCCCTCTTATCTCCTCAATGTCCGCAATCGTTTGGAAGATCTTATAAAGTTTGTAGTTCGCCTCAAACATGAATTGCAATTTTACTTCCGTATAATACCCCCCTATGGCGAGGGCGAGGGAACATTGGGGATCAAAGATAGGCGTGGTCCTTGCGGCAGCTGGAAACGCGGTTGGCCTTGGGAATTTGCTTAGGTTTCCCTCAAAGGTCGCCCTTTACGGAGGAGGCGCATTCATAATCCCGTATTTGATTTCCCTAACTTTGTTCGGACTTCCCCTGATGTGGGTGGAATGGGTGGCGGGTAGGTATGGGGGTAAGAGGGGACATGGTTCAACCGTGGGAATTTTGGGTTTGATTACAAGGAATAATTTGGGAAGGCTTTTGGGGATATTCGGGGTCGCAGCCCCAGTTCTGATAGTATTTTATTATATTTACATTGGGTCCTGGACCTTGGGGTACGCCTTCCATTCCCTTATAGGACAGATGCCAAAGCCCGTGCCAACCCCCGAAACCTCAGAAGCCTTAAAACCCTTCGCGGATTTCCTAAAACAATACACCTCCCCATCCCTTGAGGCATACATCTTTTTTTGGATCACCTTCCTATTAAACTGGTACGTCCTTCACAGGGGGATAAGGAGGGGTATAGAGCTCGTTGCAAAGATAGGTATGCCCTTACTTTTGCTTATGGGGGTTGCCCTCGCGATAGTTATATTTACATCAAAGGGTCCGACACCCGAATGGTCCGCCATTAAGGGACTTGAGTATATATGGAAGCCCGACTTTTCAAGGATACTTGAAGGTAAGGTTTGGGTTGAGGCGGCGGGACAGATCTTCTTCTCCCTTTCCTTGGGAATGGGGTCAATAGCGGTTTATGCAAGCTACGTTAAGGAAAAAGAGGATATTGCCCTTATGGGGGTTGCAACCGCAAGCACAAACGAATTTGTGGAGATCATCTTGGGATCCGCAATAGCAATACCCGCAGCTTTCCTGTTTTTCGGCCCGGCAAGCATTCCGGAACTTGCGGAAGCTGGAACCTTTAGGTTGGGTTTTATGAGTATGCCCGCGGTCCTAAACTCCCTACCCTTAGGCTTTTTCTGGTCCTTCGTGTGGTTTATGCTCCTTTTCATCGCCGCCTTCACATCCTCAATAGCCCTTATACAACCCCTAATAACCTTCCTTGAGGATGAGGTTAAATTATCCCACGCAAAGGCGGTAGCAATCTCTATGATATTGGTCCTCATAGGGGCGCATCTTTCAATATTCGTCCCGGGTTATATAGACGAGCTTGATTTTTGGGCGGGGAGCTTTATGTTGCTCTTCTTTGGGATAGTTGAGATAATCTTCTTCATTTGGCTCTTTGGTCCGAATAACTTCATAAGGGAGCTTAACGAAGGTTCGGTTTTGAGGATCCCAAAGTGGGTCGCTTATTTAACGGGCACCGTTTCCCTAGCCTTTTTGGTGATCATCCTCCTCGTTTGGATCTTCCAAAATCTCCCGAGCGTAATATCCCAGACGGGTTTGGGGGTTTGGTTGGGAAGGGCTACAATATTCTTATTCCTGCTAATGCTGGGATACCTCACTATTTTATCGTCAAGGGAAGAAGGTTAGAAAGGCCGTTTTCCGCCAAAACCTCCCTCTTGAAGTTTTCCAAAATCTTGTTGTAGTAGTATATGCTGTGTAAGCTTGCGAGCCTACCGGCGAGCGTTTCATTCACCGTAAAAAGGTGCCTAAGGTACGCCCTGCTGAAATTTTGACAGGTAAAGCAATCGCAGTTTGGATCGAGGGGCCTTGGATCCTCCTTGTATTTCGCGGACCTTACGTTTATCTTTCCCTCGGATGTAAATACAGTACCCCTCCTCGGGTTCCTGGTGGGTAGGACGCAATCAAAAAGGTCTGCCCCGAGCTTAAATGCGTCCTCTATATCTTCCGGGAGCCCTACCCCCATAACGTACCTTATGGAATTTTCCGGGATCTTTTCAAGGATAAAATCCAAGATCTCGTTCCTTTCATCCCTGCTTTCCCCCAAAGCCAATCCCCCCACCGCGAAACCCTCAAACCCTATCTCCAAAAGTTCCATTAGGGACCTCTCCCTCAGGTCCTTATAAAGCCCGCCCTGTATTATCCCAAACTGTGCCTGATATGGATGTTTCATCTCCAAAAATCTCTTCCTGCTCCTCTTCGCCCATAAAGTCGTTATTTCTAAGGCTTCTTCTGCTTCTTTTCTATCCGAGGGAAGTGGGATCGGATAATCAAGGACCATGGCTATGTCCGACCCCAATTTATACTGTATCTCCACCACCTTTTCTGGAGTGAAAAATTCTTCGGATCCGTCTATCGGAGATTTAAAGAGTACTCCCTCCCTGCTGATCTTCCTCAAATTCTTTAAGCTGAAAACCTGAAAACCCCCAGAATCCGTCAATATAAACCCATCCCAATTCATAAATTTGTGCAATCCCCCAAACTTTTCTATCAAGTCCTCGCCCGGCCTAAGATGAAGGTGATAAGTGTTTGATACTATTATTTTTGTTCCTATGGATTTGAGTTCTTGGGGGCTTAGCGTCTTTACCGCACCGTAAGTTGCCACGGGCATAAAGGATGGAGTAATTAAAACTCCCCTTTTTGTTATAAGCATTCCGACCCTACCCTTATGTCTCTTGCTCTTTGCTAAAACTGCGAACTTTACCAAATCGTTGATTATAAGCTCGGATTTAGAATTGAAGTATGAAGGTGGTTTTAGTAGGTTATGGGAAGATGGGGAAGGAATTGGAAAAGCTCCTTTTGGAAAGGGGACATGAGATAGTGGGGGTAATAGAGAGAGGGGGGGATTTTGAGGTTATAAAAGAAGGGGAAGTGGTTTTGGAGTTTGCGCATCCAAGCGCAACCTTTGAAGCATTGGAAAGGGCGAAGAAATATAGGAAAAAATACATTCTCGGAACAACGGGATACAGCGAGGGGGATATGGAGAAAATAAGAGAATTTGGTAATTTTATACCGATAGTTTATTCTCCGAACTTCTCCGTAGGGGTTTATCTTATGGGGGAAATTTTAAAACTTTTAAAGGAATTTGTCGGGGATTGGGATATTGAGATCGTTGAGATACATCATAGGTGGAAGAAGGATTCTCCGAGCGGAACCGCTCTAAAGCTTGCGGGAATCTTTGGAAGGGAGATAAATTTAAGTAGGAAGGGAGAGAGGAAGGGAGAGAGGAAGGAAGGGGAGATAGGGGTTTTTGGGGTGAGGGGAGGGGACGTATTCGGAGAGCATACCGTATTTTTATTTTCGGAGGGGGAAAGGTTGGAGATAACGCATAGGTTATCATCGAGGAGGGCTTTGACAAAGGGTGTCCTCCTTTCCCTTGATTTCCTGAAGGATAAGGATCGCGGTTTTTATACCTTTGAGGATGTGTTAAGGGAAAATTTTACATACCGAAGGTAAAGAGGAGTACATCCCAAGTTATGTGGGAGATTATCAATGGGGTTAGGTCCCTCTTCCATATAAAGAGAAAACCCCAAAAGGCTCCCGCCCCTATCGCCGCAACCATGAGGGATAGGTTGAATGTAAAGGCGTGGGCGAGGGAATAAAGGAGAATGGAAAGGAGATAGCCTTGTAATTTCCCAAGGTTTTCCATAAGTGTCCTCTGAACAAAACCCCTCCAAAACACTTCCTCCCCAACGGATACGGTTAGGGCTACTGGGAAGGAAAAGTAAATGGGTGCCAAATCCTTCAATGCTTTCACCTCTTCAACGGATACGTAAAACTCGGGTAGGAATTTTTTAACGAAAACCGCAAAGGCAAAGAAAAAGGAATATATCAATATTCCCGAAAGGATCCCAACGGGAAGATCCTCCCGCCTAGGCCTTATTATCTTCCTCGTTCTTTCTTCCGAAAAGCCGAAGATCAATATCCCGAGACCCGCTATGAATATACCGAGCCAAAAGTTTAGAGGTCCCTTGAAGGCAAAACCCCAAAGGAAAGATGCCAGCAGAAAACCCAAAGCTACCTTGAGCATATCAAAGAATTCTAAGGGATACTTTAAAATTTTCTCTTGAAACTTTTGGCGATATCCATAGATACCGAATGCGATAAGGGGAAAAGGTGGGAGATTATAAAGCCCATGGGATTTAGGGGGATATATTGGGGGGTTGCGGAGTACTTACAACCACTGTTTGAAAGGTACAATTTGAAACCCACTTATCTCTTGAGCCCGGAGGTGATCTTGGACGAAAGGAGCGTAAAGATATTTATTGATATAAACAAGAGGGGGGCGGAGCTGGGGACGCACCTTCACGGGGAGTTTATAGAACCCTTCGCAAATTTCGATGCGGATAAGACGGAAGAAAAAGCGGAAGATTACACGGATGAGGTTGAGTTTGAGAAGCTTAAGAATTTGACGGTTCTTTTTAAGGAAACCTTCAAATTTCCCCCCAGATCCTATAGGGCGGGAAGGTATTCTATAAGGGAAAGGACCTTTAGATTTCTGGAGGCTTTGGATTACAGGGTTGATACGAGCGTTTCCCCCTTCTCCTTCGGCCATCCCCCTATATTTCCAAAACCCTACAAAGTAGGAAAAATACTGGAAGTTCCGATAACCTCCTACCCCCTAAATTGGAAATTTTTCAAGATCCTAAGGTCCCTTCCCCTGTACAAATTAAGGAGATTTAGGAATTGGGCTAAGAGGTTCGGACCGATTTGGCTAAGGCCTTCCCTTTTTGACGAAAGAACAATGCTAAAACTCGTGGAGAAGATAGAGGGGAGAAGCAAGGTGGTAATTTTAAATTTATTCATGCATAATATGGAGGTGGTTGAAAACTTAAGCCCTTACGATGCTGAATTTACAAGGAAAAACCTTGAGGGGATAATTCCAAAGCTTGTGGATAGGGGTTATAGGGGGGCAACATTATACGAGATTTACGAGGCTTACGAAAGTGGAAAGGTACCTTTTGAAGGTTGAAGGGTTTAAATATTCGTACCTGTATATTTTCCTGAACTTGTCCGTCCACCAAGCCTTATACTCGCTTTCCCCCTTCATAAAGTTAAACTCCCAAAAACCCTCCCTCTGATACTCAAGGATCATATGGTACTGTAGCATCTTGGTTGGGGAATAATATGCAAAGTTCCAATCCATACCCTCCAAGTACCAGTACGCAACCTTATTAAATCTTAAAACTATACCGTAGGATATCCCCTTTCCGTTCAGGGAGAGAGCCCAAAAGTCGTGCTCAACCGCCTTTAAAAATTCCTTAATAGTGTTTGAATAATCGGGGTCCCTGAATGGGCTACTCTCAAACCTTGAGTTTATAAAACTTACCAAGTTTTCCCAATTCTCATTAAGGGAAATCCTTTCAACTTTCCATTCCCCTCCCCTACGCAACCTATTTATCATATTCTTTATGTCCCTCCTCCTGTTCCTTGAAAGGCTCTTCAAAAGCCTTTCCTCGTCGGAAATTTCCCTTAAATCTATGTAATAAACCTTCCCCTCTAAAATCGTACGCGGGCTTATCCTTAGGGAATTTAGCGTTTTTAGAAATTTTGAATCCTCAGGAAGCCACTTAAAAATTGCAACCGTATAGATCTCATTCTTCAACCAACTTTCTAAGGTTTCCTTATCAATTTCGGAATCCCACCAATCCACAAAATCGTCAAAGGCAAGGTGCAATCTAAGGGTTTTCCCAACCTTCCTGATCACAAAAAAATTCCCAAGTTCCTTAAACTTCTTAAATTTCCTCTTCGCAAGGTCGTAAAACAGGTTATAACCGCTTTCAAACACCGTTTGCATTTCTTACAAGCTCGTACAGGTAGAACCACCACCTCCTCTTTGGAATACCCCTCCTTATAGCGTACTCCCTAAGCTCGTTTGAGGCAAAAATCTCCTTTCTTGATGCAAGAACGCTCTTTATCTTCTCCAATATCTTCTTATCCTCTTCATCCGCCAATGTTTGAGAAAGGAGGTATAGCCTATCAAACTTCAGTACAAACTCAATGGGATCCCCTACCCCTTCCAACACCTCCCACATACTATAATATAGCTCCTCCAATTCCTGCTTATATTTTATCCTCTCCTCAGCAAGTTTTATGTTTTGCAAAACGTACCCAACCAAAGAGACCCCCATAATGGCGGTTATTGCGATGATGCTTATTATTGCGCCCTTTATGTTCCCAAAAATGGAAAAGATCCCCCAGATGGCAAAGATGTACGTCAAAGTTAGAAAGATTGCCATAGGCCTTAAATCCCTCTTTATGTGGGTGAAGTAAAGGGTGAGAAGGAGGAAGAAAACCGCAAGGATAATTTGAACCATTTCTGAAAATTTTAAGGAAGAATGCCCAGATCTTCCGCCCTCTTTATCCACTCCCCCACATTTGAGGAAAGGATCTCCCTTTTTATCCTCTCCATAGAATCTGTCGCCTCCAATCTTTCCAAAGCCCTCCAAAATATCAGGGATATTGGATATATGTGCTCAAGGTAGAAGTACTCGCCAAAGAGGAATTCAAAGTCCGCCACAAGCTTATCCTTGATATCATCGTATGATAGGAGCCTTTCAACTAGTTTCCTTATATACGGTTCGTACCTGAGGTCCCTGGGGTTCTCAAGTGCCGCTGTCCTCATAACATCAAACGCCATAGCCCTATACTTTAAGCTTTCCTCCTCCAAATTCAAAAATCTCTCAAACTCCGCAAGGACTACCTCGTATCCTTCCTCGTTATCCCTAAATTCCCTCAGAAGCTTCAGAAGTCTTTTATGCTTATCCAAATAAAATGGGGGGAGGGTTTTCCCCTCCCCCAAGGTTTTACCTAACTATCTTGTAAGTTTTCTGACCGACCTTAACGAAGTATACCCCCTTGGGTAGATCCTTGAGGCTAACCTTTGAGTTCTCAACTTCGGATGAGAATACCCTCTTGCCCAGAACATCGTAGATCTCCACCTTCGCCTTCCCATCAACCTTTATGCCATCCTTTAATATGGAAACTTTAACCGACCTTGAAGCCTCGGAAATTGAGGTGAAGACATCCGTTTGGAATAGTATGGATGTGTTTGGCGAGATTGCGGATATGTTAGGTTGGGTACCCGTTATCCTGCTTCCGGTATAAGGCAATCCGATGTTACCGCCTTGATTCTCTATACCTATGGTGGCGTTGGGGGTTGCGGAGCCGAAGTCCGTGGTGTTGTATGAGAAAACTATCTTATTGTCTCCGGTTGTTGTTGAGGTTTCCTCGTAGATTATTATCTGGAATTTGGCGTTTCCTCCGGTCGCTGCAGCTGCATACCTCCTCACGCTGTCAAAGAGTATCACCCACTTCCTGTTCGGCGCGTCCCCTATCACCTTGTGCCTTATGCTACCCATAACAACGTTATCGTCCCACCATATGGCAAGGATGGCATTGGGTGCAGATGTTGATGGTATTGTGGCGTTTGAAGGGTAAGATGTAGTTATACTTGCAAAGGAGAGGAAACCGTTTGTTGAGATCCTCACCGTAGAACCCTCGGTATATGTTACGCCGTAAAACTTTACGTCAAACGGTAGCGTTGCGGAAAATAGAACATCATCACCGGAACCTAAAACCACAACATCGGGATCACCAGGAACAAAGACGCTGTTGAAGACTACAACACCAGGGTTAAAGTTCGTAACGCTCGGCGTGGTTCCGACGGACAAAACCCCCGTATATGCGTTCCCCATGGTTCCCGTGGAGTTTTCAAATCCTATGGAACCCGTCATAGAAGTTGTGAAGGGCGTCTTGTATATGAAGACTATTATGTTGTTCCCGTTGGGATCGGTAGTATCCAGAATTACAACCTGAAATTCCGCAACTGGAGAGCCAGCATTATAGAACCTTGCGCTATCCCAGGTTACCACGAGGGCAGAAGTGGGATTGGGCCACCAAGTCCAATAATCCTGTATATTCGAGATAACACCGACCCAAACCCTGCTTGAAAGGTCATCCCAGAATGGGGCTATGAGGTGGTTGGGAAGGGCGGGGTTTGGAAAGAATGTATTGGAAAAATATGCCGATGTATAGGATGCTAATGCGATCCAACCGTTGGTGGAGATCGTGAAGTTTGTACCCGCGCTGTATGTTGTGTTAAAGAACGTCACGTCGAAGGGGAGGGTTTGGGTGTTGTTATACGCCTCGTCTCCGCCTATAACCCTCGTTTGGGCGGTAGTGGGGATCCACATGAGGGCGGCCAAAGTTGCATCCGCGCTATCTATGATGGGCTGGTACTGCCACATGGGGGGATACCCTAGGTCATACCACTCGAATGGGACCCCATCATCCTGATCGAACCACATATACCCATACCCATCAGGACCACCGCTTGCTACGAGCAAAATGTACCCTACCATAGTACGGGTATTATAAGGCGGAAAACACCCTTATAATACCCATATCGGGCACCGGGGGTGCTGGGGGTTTCCCCGGCTGAGAGGACCCTTTGGGTCCAATACAAGGTGCCCTTCCTACGAGGTTCCAAGGTTTTCCCCAATTATGAACCTTACACAACTTGAATCTGCAAAAAAGGGTATAGTTACCCCAGAAATGGAATATGTTGCGAAGGTGGAGGGATTGGATCCGAGGGTGGTTATGGAGGGGGTTGCGAGGGGGGAAATCGTAATACCAGCCAACAAGATCCACCTATCAAAAAACCTGAGGAAACTTACCGGGATCGGGAAAGGTTTAAGAACAAAGGTTAATGCCAATTTGGGAACTTCGTTTGATTACGTAAATGTAGAGGAGGAAAAACAAAAGCTCCTCGTTGCGGTTGAGGCGGGGGCGGACACGGTTATGGATCTCTCAACGGGTGGGGACCTTAGGGCGATCAGGAAGGTCTTGATGGAGATATGCGAGGTTCCTATGGGTAGCGTTCCCGTATACGAGGCGGAATTTGACTCCGCGAAAACGAAAGGTTCAATCTTTGACCTTGAGCCGGATGACTTCATAAAGGCAATAGAGACGCACGCAAAGGATGGCGTTGATTTTATGACAATACACGCGGGTATAACTCTTGAGGGGTTAAGGTTTATGAAGAATCAGGGGAGGACAACATGGGTGGTGTCAAGGGGAGGGGGGCTTTTGGCGGCTTGGATGATGTACCATAACAGGGAGAACCCACTCCTTGAAAGGTTTGACGACATTTTAGATATATGTAGGACCTACGATGTTACAATAAGCTTGGGGGATTCCTTAAGGCCCGGGAGCATCGCCGACAGTTTTGATAGGCCGCAAATACACGAGCTTTTGGTTTTGGGAGAGCTTGTTGACAGGTGTAGGTCCGCGGGTGTGCAGGTTATGGTGGAGGGTCCGGGACATGTACCCCTGAACGAGATACAAGCCCAGGTGATAGCCCAAAAGAAGATAACAAAAGGGGCACCTTTCTATATTTTGGGTATGCTCCCCACGGATGTTGCCGCGGGTTGGGATCACGTAGCGGGGGCTATAGGCGGTGCGGTTGCAGGATGGGCAGGGGCGGATATGCTCTGTTACATAACCCCAGCGGAACACTTAGGACTTCCAACCGTTGAACACGTAAGGGAAGGAGTTATAGCCTTCAAGATAGCGGCGCACGTTGCGGATATTGCGAAGGGGATTGAGGGGGCTTGGGAATGGGATCTGGCGATGTCAAGGGCAAGGTACGCCCTTGATTGGGAAACCCAGCTTAAGCTTGCCCTTGATCCCAAAAAAGCGAGGGAAATTTACGAACAAAGGGCATCCAAGACGGTTGCCTGTTCTATGTGTGGGCCCTTCTGTCCTATGAACCTCGTAGAAAAGTTCGTGCAGGATGCAAAGAAGGCAAGGGATGAAGTGAGGGAGATATTAGAAAAACTCGCCCTGCCTTAAAATACGTTCCTTATGTTGATAAACTACGGGAAGTGTGGAATAGGCGCTATAAGGTTGAACCTTGAGGTAATAGGCAAATGCACGAGGTGTGGAAAGGATGCGATAATTAATCTCCCTTACGCGAAACAGAAGCTTTGCAAGGATTGTTTTAACGATTTCTTTGTAAAAAGGGTGAGGAGGGTGGTTGAGGAGTATAGGATGTTCAGGGAGGGCGAAAGGGTTGCGGTGGCGGTTTCCGGTGGCAAGGATAGCGTAGCTTTGCTCCACGCATTAAAGATGGCTTTCCCAAAGCAGGAGATCTACGCCTTTTACATAAACCTTGGGATAAAGTATTATTCGGATCACCTTGAGAAGAAGGTCGAAAAGCTGGCGGAGATGGTGGGGGTCCCTTTGGAAATTTACAACCTTAAGGAAAAAGAGGGGTACACAATTGACGACTTTTTGATAACAAAATATAAAAATAAGATGTGCTCGGTTTGTGGGACGATAAAGAGGAACATTTTCACCCTTATGGCAAAGAACGTTGGGGCGGATGCAATAGCAACGGGACACAACCTTGACGACACCGTTTCCACAATGATGTCCCTGTTTTTTGCTGGGGACTTTGAAGGGATAGCGAGGTTAAAGCCCGTTTTAAAGCCCCTCTTACCTGGACAACCTAGGAAGATAAAACCCCTCATTACAACGCCCGAAATAGAGGACCTATATTATGTTGCCTTAAATGAGCTCCCCGTTCAGGAATGCGGGTGCCCACACGGAGAATTTACACCAATAAAAGGTATGAAAAAGTGGCTTGACGAGATGGAGAAGGAGCAACCGGACATAAAGTTCAGGCTACTTTCAATCTTCAGAAGAAAACTAATACCCCTCGTGGAAAAGAATATGGCGGAGGAGGTTCAGGAAATAAAAGCCTGTACGGTTTGCGGTATGCCATCATCCTCGGATATATGCGCAAAATGTAGGAGGGTTATGGAGCTGAAAGAGGTTATGGGAAGGATCTCATACGAAGAGCTTGAGGTTGATATGGAAGATATCCAAAATCTTGGGGAAAACGTTATCCTTTTGGATGTAAGGGATAGGGCGGAATACGAATCTTACACCTTAAAAGGGGCCATAAACATACCCGCCCAGGAGATAGAAAAACGCTGGAGGGAACTGGCAAGATACAAGAAAACCCACAAGATCGTTGTTTTTTGCAATTCTGG
>JBMSAP010000082.1:0-6712 GCA_049414445.1 Candidatus Caldipriscus sp.
CCAAGGGCTTTGAGGTATGTCTCTGACTTAAAAATTCTTGGCTACATAAAGGAATCCGCAAGAAATATATACAGGGACGACAAGCTGAGCCTAAGGGATGCCAGCAAAAAGATAAGGGAGATCGTAGAGGAGCATCTACTATCGCAGGGCATAGACCCCAAGGTTCCTCCCACTCCCCTTTTTGATGATGCCTTTTTGGAAAAGCTAAAGGCAAAGCCTATAAAGGCAAGGGCACAGGAGTTGGAGTATGCTATTTTGGAACACATTGAAAAACACTACGAAGAAGATCCAGAGTTTTATGAAAGATTTTCCGACAGGTTAAAGAGAGTTTTGGAGGAATACCGAGAAAATTGGGAAGAGATAGTCAAAGAGCTTGAGAAACTAAGGGAAGATATGAAGAAAGGAAGGGAGGCGGAAAACACCTTTGGCTTAGACCCGAAAAAGGAAATGCCATTTTTTGGATTGCTTAAGATGTACCTTTTTGGCAAAGAACCCATTGAGAACTTGAGGAAAGAGGATATAGATCTTCTTTTGGACTTAACAAGAGATGTGGTTAGCATACTTGAGAGAGAGATTAGAACGGAGGGTTTTTGGGACAATTACAACAAGATAAAGCGGGTTAGAAGTTATATAGTAACGCAAGTTTTGTTGCCCAAAGGAGCACAAAGGGAACTTTTAAGGAAACTTTTGATGGAAAAGAGAAACGAAATAGCCCAAAGAATAATGGAGCTTGCCTACCATATATTTGGGAGGAAAACAAATGCAACTTGAGATTTATAAGATCATAAGGACAGATAGAAAGACCATAGCCCTGCAGATCACAGAGGATGGCAAACTGATAGTTAAGGCACCTTTGAAGGTTAGCGACGAGAAGATCATGGAAGTGGTTCTAAAGCACAAAAAGTGGATAGAAAGCAAAATAAAAGAGGTTCTCTCTCGGGATCCAAAGGCGGGCAAAAAGGAGTTCGTTAATGGAGAAAGCTTTTTGTATCTTGGCAGGTTCTACAAGTTATACATAGTGGAAAATCAAGAGGAACCAATAAAGTTTGAAAACAGCTTTTTCCTTTCCAAAAAGTTCCTACCCTATGCCAGAGAAGTCTTTATAGCTTGGTATAAAGAGGCCGCTTTAGAGAAAATCTCCCAAAGGGTAGAGTTTTACGCAAAAAAAGCGGGCTTGAAGTATGGAAGGATAAGAATAACGGATGCACAAAGGAGATGGGGCTCCTGCTCGGGCAATAATCTTAACTTCTCTTGGAGGCTAATTATGGCACCCCTTTCGGTTATAGACTACGTGGTAGTCCATGAGCTTGTCCATTTAGAAGAAAAAAGCCACAGCAAGAGCTTTTGGACAAAGGTAAAAGTGTTGATGCCCGATTACCAAAAGCATCATCAGTGGTTAAAGGAAAACGGACATCTATTAAGACTATGAATGCCGAGACTTGATTTTCAGGGTTTTATTTCCTTGGATTAATGCTATCAAGGTAGATCCTCCTCATGGGACCATCCCACAGCAGATACTCTTATCCTACATCGTCAAACGTTAGAATAAGGCTGTTCTAAAAATCCAGACCCACTGACACAGTTTCAATCCCTTATAACATGGGCAGAATTAGATCCCTATCAAAGCCAAAGGCTAGCTTTAACTTATAGGCCTTTAAAGGGAAAATTCCCTTGAAAGATTAATAGGGTAAGAGAATGACCTTTTACCTACAATTGGCACTTCATAATCCACATAACCCTTTCCCTCAAAGGATACGTTTGCCCTCCTTTTTAGGATAATATCCCTTACCGCATTAACCGCAGAACCCAAGGAGGAAAACTCCACCCTAACATCTATCGGAACGTCCGCACTTCCTCTCGCCCTTATTGTCTTCTTGTAAGAGTTTGAAACATCCGCAATTTTATACCCATCAAGCTTTATGGTTCCCGTTATCCTGTCAAGGACCGCATCTATCTCGTTTGGATTTTGGACGTTTAAGAGTATTCCCAACTCAAATCCGCTAAAATCAACCCCCTTTAATGATGCGCTTTTTAGCGAGAATTTACAGTTTGCCAAGCTAACCCTTTGCTGAATCAAAGAACAGGATAAAAGCGGTAAAAGAAGAATTAGCCTTTTCATTTCACGGTTACGGATTTTGCCAAATTGCGCGGTTTATCAGGATCACAGCCCCTCAAAACCGCGGTATGATATGCCAAAAGCTGTAGGGGAACTATGGCAAGGATCGGTGTTAAAAACTCCTCCACTTGTGGTATGTATATCGTGAAATCGGAAAGCTCCTTCATAAGCCTGTCCCCTTCTGTTATCACGCTTATCACCTTCCCTTTCCTCGCCTTAACCTCGTGGGTTGAGCTTAGGGTAAGTTCGTAAACGGAGGTCTTGGGGTTTATTATTATTACGAACAGCCTTTCATCAACGAGGGCCAAAGGTCCATGTTTCATCTCCCCCGCCGCGTACCCTATGGCGTGTATATAGCTTACCTCCTTGAGCTTCAGGGCTCCCTCTAGGGCGGTGGGATAGTTTAATCCCCTTCCCAAGAACATAACGTTCTCCGATTTATAAATCTTTTCCGCTATGTGCGCTATATGGGCATCTATAGCCAACACCCTCTCAATCTTTTCCGGAAGCTCCTGCATAGATTTTATCATCCTCTCAACCTCATCCCCCGAAAGGTAACCCCTTATGTATCCAAGCTCCAAAGCCAAAAGGGTTAAGACCTGAACCTGTCCTATGTACGCCTTTGTTGATGCCACGCCTATCTCAAGCCCCGCGTTTATGTAAATGGTATAATCGCTCTCCCTCGCTATGGTACTTTCCGGCCTATTAACTATCCCAAGAACCTCAAATCCGTATTTCTTCGCATGCCTCAATCCCTCTATGGTGTCCGCGGTTTCCCCCGATTGGCTTATCGCTATGACCAAGGTTTTGGAATCTACCGCGAGCCTCCTTAGAGAAAATTCGGAAGAGTAATCCACCTCAACGGGTATGCCTGCAAAGGTCTCTATCAAATATTTCCCCACAAGACCCGCATGATAGGATGTTCCCGCCGCCTCTATTATTATCCTATTTTTTTCCGACAAAACCTTCCTCAGGTTTGAGTCTTTCAGGAGGGTAGGCTTACCGTTCTTGGTGTAAATGTCCAAGTTCTTCTTTATAACCTTGGGCTGTTCGTATATTTCTTTAAGCATAAAGTGGGGGTAAGGTCCCTTTTCCGCCTCCTCATCCCCGTAATTTAGGAAAACCGAACTTTTATCCAACCTTATCCCATCAAAGTTGTAAAACTCAACGGAATTCCTCCTAACCAAGGTTATCTCCTCGTTATCCATAAAAATCGCCTCTTTTGTATGCTGTAAAAATGCAACCTGATCGGAGGCTACGAAGTTTTCCCCCTTTCCCAAACCTACGATAAGGGGACTATCTTTCCTAACGCCTATTATCAGATCCTCATCCTCGTTGAATAGAATCGCGAGGGCAAAAGAACCTTCAAGCATCCTCGCGCTCTTCAAAACTGCCTCAAAGGGATCCCCCGTAATTTCAAAGTTGTACTCCAAGAGGTGGGATATAGCCTCGGTGTCTGTCTCCGATAAAAATTTATAACCGTTTTCCTCAAGGAAACGTTTCAAATATGAGTAGTTATCTATTATACCGTTATGAACAACCGCAAATTTTCCTTTTTGGGAAATGTGGGGATGTGCGTTTATATCGCAAACCCCACCGTGGGTAGCCCAGCGGGTATGCGCTATCCCTATGTTCGCCTTAGGTATTGGATCCTCTTTTAGGAGTATTTCAAGCTCGTGTATCTTCCCCGCCTTTTTCCTGATATAAAACTTACCATCCTTCAAAACCACCAAACCCGCCGAATCGTACCCCCTATATTCCACCTTGTGCAATCCAACCGTAAGAACGGATTCCGCATCCTTATAACCCGTATATCCCACTATCCCACACATATCGTCTTTATTCTAAAGCTGAATCTCCTCCAAGATTTTACCCTCACGGTTCTTTATGGTAAACTTTCCGTCTTGGATCATAAGGTAGGTGAAGTTCTCCAACCAATCCCCCACGCATATAAAAACCTTTCCCCCGAAATTTCTAATAATAGGCTTATGGAGGTGTCCAGAAACCACAACATCGTAATCCAACCCTAAAACCACCCTCTCTATTCTCCCTATATCAACTTCCTCCTGCCTCTTCCTACTTTCGTAGGATAAAAGTTTAGCTAACTTTAAAGTCTTGTCAACGGGTAAAAGCTTAAAAAGGGATATGGAAATGGGGCTATGGAAAACCCCCCTTATTATCCCCGAAAACTTACCGCCAAAGAGATAATCCCCATGCGTAAAAAATATTCTTTTGCCCCAAAGGGACCTTTCAAAACCCAACCTATAAACCGAAACCCCAAAGTTTTCCCAAAATTTCCCCACCCAAGCGTCATGGTTCCCGGAAAGGAAATGAACCCTCTTTTCCTCCGCTATCCTTAAGATCTCCGCGGTTAGCTTTATTGCGTAAGATGGAATAAAACCATCATACTCAAACCAAAAGTCGTATATATCCCCCAAAAGTACAAGCTCGTCGTAATCTTCCCCCCTTAAAACCTCAATAAGACCCCTCTCCCTATCCTGCGTATTTATAAACAAATGCGCATCCGAGACGCATAATATCCTCATCCATATACCTTTTTTATGGTATGCGCTCCGGAAAGCATTCCTATAAGCATAATCAAGGGAACAAATAAGAAGTTCCCGTTTAGCCTATAAACCCAAAGGGCGCCCGCGGTGTATATGGACAGGTACATAAAGGCATTCAAAATTGCCATATAAAGGTCAAAGTTGATCCTTTGGGAGAGGGGTTTTCTCAATTTTTCCGCAAAATATTTATTAACCTTCTCCAAAACCCAATCCCCGAAAATTAAACCGGATATTGGGATGAGAACGAGCCAGGTGCAAACTTCCCCAAATTTTAGGTTGTATGCAAGCCAAACAACAAAAATCGCAAATATCCCATAAAGAAGCGCGAAAATCAAAACCATCAAACTAATCCATCCAGATCAGGATTATTCCGCAGGAAGGGCAGGTGGGTAGGGTATCAACCTCGTATGGGTTCATGGATGCGGGAAGATGGACGAAACAGTTGGTGCATATCCCATCAACCACCCTCGCTATCCCCCTTTTGTATTTCTTCCTTAACCTCTCGTAAGTTTGGAGCCATCTGGGGTTAACCTTCCTGAGCTTTTCCGCCACCTCCTCCCTCTTTTGTTTTAAAGCGACTACCTTTTCCTCCGATACTTTGAAACCGAAGGTTTGCAGATAGGCGGGGTCTATTATCTGGTCTATGAGAAGGTCAAGGTCCTGAAGAAGGTAAAGCTCCTCAAGGAACCTCTTAACTTCTTCTTTATTCATTTGCGAACTTCAAGAGGTAATCTATGAGCTCTTTGGGCGAGGAAAAGTCCGTTTTTATGCTCTCTTCGTTTGCCAATCCCCTAGCAATTCTGGCGATGCTTCCCAAGGCGGTTAGGTATTGCATGCTCGGGTCCATAGGGGTTGCGACTAGCATAAAGAGGAGGTGTACGGGCTTTCCGTCGAGGGCATCAAAATCTACCCCTTCCTTTGATACGCCCACTATCAGCGTTATGTTGTCAACCACAACGCTCCTGCAGTGTGGGATCGCTATTCCCTTCCCTATCCCCGTTGAGCCGAGCTTCTCCCTCTGCATGAGCGAGGAAAGTAGGAGCTCCTCCTTATCCTTCGGGAGATTAAGCAAAGATATCATCTCCCTTAGGACACCTTCCTTATCCTTTGCCTTTAGGTCCAAGATAACCATATCTTCACGCAAAAGTTTCTCCATCATCTTTTACCTCCTTCTTTTCAAGCCTTTCAATTAAAGGATCTTTTATCCCCAATTTCTCAAAGGATTCCCTCCTCTGGATACACGCGGGGCATTCCCCACAAGGTTTTTCACCCTTCGGGGAATAACAGGACCAGGTGTATTCAAAGGGAACCCCAAGTTTTAACCCCAATTCTATTATTTGGTGCTTCTTTAGGTTTATAAGGGGGGTTAAAACCCTGATCCTAATAGCTCTCTCAAAAGGTAAAGAGGAACCCGAATTCAAAAGGGCCTCCAAAGCGGATGCCCACTCGGGCCTTGTATCCGGATAGTTTGGAACATCGCTTGCATGTACTCCAAAAACGAGGTTTTCTATCTCAAGCTTTTCCATAACCGCCCCCGCCATCACCCCAAATATGGAGTTCCTCATTGGAACGTAAGTTGAAATTATGCCTCTCTCGGGATAAGGTCCCTTCGGAACCTCAAGGCTTTCATCTATTAAGCTTGAGATTCCTATCTGCCTAAATAAATGCGATAGGTCAAATATGATATGCTCCTTAACACCCGCCTTCCTCGCCAATATCTTCGCATATTCAACCTCTATCTCATGCCTCTGAGCGTAAAGGAATGTGATAGCATAAACTTCCTCAAATTTACTAATAGACCACCATAGGGCCGTTGAAGAATCTATGCCCCCCGACAGAAGGACTAAGCATTTACCGTTGTTCAAGGCGGGTATTATACGGTTGGAATAAAAAATGGGATGGTAGTTGGGTGGGGGTGAGGGTTTAAAGGAACTCTGAAAGGAGGTGTTCCAGCCGCACG
Source organism: Candidatus Caldipriscus sp. (assembly GCA_049414445.1). GTDB lineage: Bacteria > Hydrothermota > Hydrothermia > LBFQ01 > LBFQ01 > Caldipriscus. Next base: position 6,644 of record JBMSAP010000082.1, read on the forward strand.
TTCCCGTACGGCTACCTTGTTACGACTTCGCCCCAGTCACCGAGTTTGCCTTCACCCCACCCTCGGTGG
>JBMSAP010000083.1:0-73802 GCA_049414445.1 Candidatus Caldipriscus sp.
ACCCTCCCAATGCCCCGTATCCCAAGATCCTACCCACATTTTTCAGGAATTCCCGCCTTTTTTCCCTTAACTCCTTTTTCTTCATAAAGCGAGTATTATAAGGTTGATTTGCTATGGGGATAATACTACATTAATATCAGATTATCATAATTTTGCCACCTTGACATCAAAAACGGTTCATCCGTATAATGTATGGCGATGAAAAGGATAGGATTGCTTTTAAGCTTGCTGATAGCGTGGGGAGTTGGGGGTTTATACTCCCAAACTTACTCCCCGAACGATCCCGATTGGCGTCAGGGTAGGCACGACTACAAGAAGACTGCGAGGGCTCCCTGGAGATGCAACACCCCCATGTCCGTATCAAAACAGTGGGACATCCGGGATCCTAACGATTCCGACATCTTCGTCACCACTGCTGATATAAACGGGGATGGTGTTGCGGAGATCTTCCACACGGGGGGCGTTAGGTTATTTTCTGATGGGGCTCCGAATGTATGGTTGAACATATACGGATCGAGGATATGCAACAGCACCTTCTGGGCAGATGAAGCTACGGGTGAGTGTGTAATAGGGGCAAACGGCGTACTATGCCCCCTAACGGAAATGGATGCATGGGGAAACGAAGATGGATACTTCACGAAGGGTAACTTCTCCTGCGGTGAAGTTTATAGGAGGAGGGAGAGTGAGTATTACTCAAACCTTACCATAGCGGATGTAAACGGAGATGGGAACCCGGAAGTTTTTAGGGGTGTGAATACCTGGGCGGTTTCGGTGAATGGGAACGCGGGATCTTACACTGAAAACTGGGCTGTGAATATGGGAACGGGTGTTGGAACTCCGGTTTTGGGAGATTTTGATGGTGATGGTGTTCTTGAGGTTTGCTTCCCCCTTACGAACAACACCATAAACTGCAGGAACGCCATAAACGGAGCCTTTAAGTGGAGCTGGAGCATGCCCTGCGGGTTCATCACCTTAAGAGGCTTACCATCCTGGCTAACCCAAGCGGTTATGGCTGAGGATCTTGATGGGGATGGTAGGGATGAGCTTGTGGCTTTGGGAAGTTCTTGCGTTGCCGCTTTTAAATACGGCGTCGGGCTCTGGTGGGTCAATTCCTCTTACGGAGCATCAACCGCGGGCGCAATAGGAAGACTTAACTCCGATCCTTATCCGGATGTGGTTTTCAAATCCGGTTCCAATTACGTCGTTCTAAACGGTATTAATGGCTCTCTAATTGCTACGTTCTCCGATGCGACCCAAGGTTGTTCCGCCCCTACAATAGCGGATATCACTGGGGATGGTATAAACGACGTAATAATAGCATGCACGAATCCCGTAGCTTATTCCGCATCAAACGGTTGGTCCGGTAGAGTATGGACCGGCACAGGAGCGGCACCCTACAGGATAACCAGCGACATTGTTGTTGCAAGGAGGACGAACACTTCGCTCATGATCGTCTTCGGGGATGCTTCTTGTTTCACGACCCTCTGGTCATGTCCCGTTGCGGTGATGGATTATGATGATATTACGAATGTTGAGGAGGGTAAGGTTTTGGAGTCCCTAAGGGTTGAAGGTGGAAAGGGTTATATCCTCATCAAGGGTTATAGCGGGAACGTTGAGATATACAACACCTCGGGTAGGTTGATAAAGAGCGCCAAGGTTGAGGGTGAGGGGAGGTTTGACCTTCCAAGTGGCGCGTACATGGTTAAGCTTGGCAAGGATAGCAGGGTGGTTATAGTTAGGTAAAAGTTTGGGCTGGGGGTTCTCCCCAGCCCCCTTTTTATTTTCACACCTTAAAATTCCCGCTTATGAAAGGCTTAAAGGAATTCAGAAGGAAGGTGGGGGATTTTGATCTCTTTTCCGTTCCCGATTATTTAAACTCCCTAAGCATAAACCCAGATAAGCTTCCGTACTCCATAAGGGTTTTGGTTGAGAATTTATTGCATAGCGTTGATGGTTTTTTGGTGAGGGAGGAGGATGTTAAAAACGTAGCGAATTGGAAACCAAAGCCGGAAGAGGTGGAAATACCCTTTATGCCCGTTAGGGTGGTTTTGCAGGATTTTACTGGAGTTCCCGTGATCGTTGATCTCGCGACTATGAGGGATGCGATGGTGGAGCTTGGGGGGGATCCGGATAGGATAAACCCCATAGTTCAGTCGGATTTGGTGATAGACCACTCGGTTCAGGTGGATTACTTTGGAACATCTTACGCGTATGAATGGAACACCAAGCTTGAACTTGAGAGGAACCGTGAGAGGTACCAACTTCTAAAGTGGGCGCAGAAGGCCTTCAACAATTTCAGGGTGGTACCTACGGGAACAGGGATAATTCACCAGGTAAATCTTGAGTATCTGGCAAAGGTGGCTTACGTTAAGGATGGTGTTGTTGTATTTGATACGCTCGTGGGTACGGATTCGCATACTACGATGATAAACGGTTTGGGTGTGTTGGGATGGGGCGTTGGTGGGATAGAGGCGGAGGCGGTTATGCTCGGACAACCCTACTATATGCTACTTCCGGAGGTGGTGGGGGTTAAGCTCGTGGGGGAGCTTAGGGAGGGGGCAACCGTCACGGACTTGGTTTTGACGATAACTGAGGTTTTGAGGAAGAAGGGAGTTGTTGGGAAATTCGTTGAATACTTTGGACCTGCGTCGGAAAACCTATCCGTTCCCGACAGGGCAACCATAGCAAATATGGCACCAGAGTACGGTTCAACATGCGGTTATTTCCCAATAGACCAAAGGACCTTAGAATACCTCAGGGGGACGGGTAGGGATGAGGAACTAGTTAAGTTAGTTGAAATCTTTGCAAAGGAGCAGGGTGTATTCTGGACGCCAAACTCCCCCGAACCCGAATACAGTGAGGTAATAGAGATAGACCTTTCAGATATAGAGCCGAGCGTTGCAGGTCCGAGGAGGCCCCACGATAGGATCCCGTTAAAGGAACTGAAAAAAGCATTTTATGTTTCCCTTGAGAAAGATTTTGGGAAGAGATTTGAAAATGGGAGCGAAATAGGGCACGGTTCCGTGGTGATAGCGGCAATAACGAGCTGTACTAATACATCAAACCCATCCGTTATGATAGGGGCTGGGCTTTTGGCAAAGAAGGCGGTTGAAAGGGGACTTGATGTAAAACCTTACGTAAAAACCAGCCTTGCTCCGGGCTCAAGGGTTGTGACGGATTATCTGAAGATGTCGGGTCTCCTGCCTTACCTTGAGGCTCTAAGGTTCCACGTGGTTGGGTATGGATGTACTACCTGCATAGGGAACAGCGGACCCCTTCCCCCAAACGTAGAGAAGGAAATTAAGGAGAGGGACCTTGTTGTAAGCGCGGTTTTAAGCGGGAACAGGAACTTTGAGGCTCGGGTACATCCCTTGGTTAAATCCAACTTCTTAGCATCCCCCATTCTCGTCGTTGCCTTTGCGATTGCAGGTAAGGTTGATATAGACTTTGAAAATGAACCCTTGGGGTACGACCCAAACGGACAGCCGGTATATTTAAGGGATATTTGGCCATCCCAGAGGGAGATAAGGGAATACATTGAGAGGTTTTTAAAGCCTGAACTCTTTAGGGAAAAGTACGCGAGGGTTTTTGAGGGGGACGAATTCTGGAGGAATTTGGAGGTAAAGGAGGGGAAGACCTTTGAATGGGACCCGAATTCAACCTACATAAGGAAACCCCCTTATTTTGACAACTTCACCCTTGATGTTGTACCACCTGACGATATAAAGGGAGCGTACGTTTTGGTTATGGCTGGGGATAGCGTTACGACCGACCACATATCCCCGGCTGGGAACATACACCCGGAAAGCCCTGCGGGAAAGCACCTTATCGAAAGGGGTGTAAAACCCTTAGATTTCAACTCTTACGGTTCAAGGAGGGGGAACCACGAGGTTATGATGAGGGGAACCTTCGCAAACGTAAGGTTCAGAAATTATCTATTTGAAGAAGAGGTTAGGGGTTGGTGGACTATATACATCCCAACGGGTGAGAAGATGAGCGTTTATGATGCGGCGATGAGATACAAGGAGAAAGGGATACCGTCAATAATTCTGGCGGGTAAGGAGTACGGTAGCGGTTCATCAAGGGATTGGGCGGCGAAGGGAACCGCCCTCTTGGGTGTAAAGGCGGTTATAGCGGAGAGCTTTGAGAGGATCCACAGGAGCAACTTGGTGGGTATGGGGGTTTTACCTTTGCAGTTCAAGGACGGGCAAAACGTTAAAAGCTTAAAACTTACGGGTTTTGAGAGGTACGACATTTTGGGTATAAGGGATATCCACCCAAGGAAAACACTAAAGGTAATCGCGCACAAAGATAACGGGGAAAGGGTTGAGTTTGAGGTGATAGCGAGACTTGATACACCCTTTGAGGTTGAATACTTTAAGCATGGGGGGATACTCCCTTACGTCTTGAGGAAGATATATAATGGGGAGATTTAAGGGGGAGATAAGAAACTTCCTCTTTGTGGGGGTAGCGGTATTTTTAATGTACGCACTTGCATTTTTGGTGATGGTTTTGGTTTTGCTTTGGGCGAACCCCCAACTTCCCGACGTCGAGAAGATAGAGGCGTTTAAGCCCCCACAGGCAACCACCCTTTACGACAGGCACGGAAGGGTAATATACCAGTTCTTTGAGGAGAGGAGGGAGTATGTGTCACTAAGCGAGATCTCCCCAGCGCTAAGGGATGCCTTCATATCCCTTGAGGATAGGAGGTTTTACAGGCATTGGGGGATAGACATAAGGAGGACATTTACCTCCTTGATCGTAAACTTGCTATCCTTCAGGATCAGGCAGGGAGGTTCCACGATAACCCAACAGCTTGCGAGGAATATGTTCCTTGGACACAAGAGGACGATAAAGAGGAAGATATTGGAGTTTGCCCTAGCTTTGAAGCTTGAGGCGACATTTACGAAGGATGAGATACTGGAAAGGTACCTGAACCAAATATACTTCGGCGAGGGGGTTTATGGTGTTCAATCCGCAAGTAGGTTCTTTTTGGGAAAAAACGCAAAAGATGTGGATATAAACGAGGCGGCGCTTTTAGCCGGACTTCCGAAGAATCCCAGCGGATATTCCCCATACAAATACCCCCAAAGGGCGGAATCGAGGAGAAAAATCGTACTCTCCGCCCTGCTTAATAACGGAGTTATAAATAAGAGGGTTTACGATAGCCTTTTGAAAAATCCACCTAAGCTTCAACCCAGGCCCAAGACCACCTTTGGAGGGGATGCACCTTACTTTGCGGAGCTCGTTAGACTTTATGTAGCAGAAAAATACGGGGAGGATTTCCTTTATAGGGGAGGGGGAAAGATATACACCACTTTGGATCTTGACCTTCAGAGGATCGCGAACGATGTGATCAAAACATCTTTGGATTCTTACGAAAAGAAATGGAAGTTTTTGAATCCGAAGTATTCGGAACATAAAGGTGGGGAACCCAAGTATTTACAAGTGGCGCTTATAGCTTACGATACCCTCGGTGGGATCCTGGCTTACGTTGGTGGTAGGAACTTCCAACATTCCCAGTTTGATAGGGTTAGGCAGGCGAAGAGGCAACCGGGATCGGCTTTCAAGGTTTTCGTATATACCGCCGCCTTTTCAAAGGGTTATTCTCCAGGAGATACAATAAGGGATGAGCCCATAGAGATGTTAGACGGGCTCGGTAGAATATGGTCCCCAAAAAATTACGATGGAAAGTACGAGGGAGTGATGAATTTAAGGAGGGCACTTGCCCTATCCAAGAACATCCCCGCGGTTAAACTAACCCTCGACGTAGGACCATCTTATGTTGCCGATATTGCGAGAAAGATGGGGATAACAGGCAACATAAAGCCCTACCCTTCAATGGCCCTTGGGGGTATAGAGGTTACCCTATGGGATATTACTAGGGCTTTCGGAACTCTGATGAACAAGGGGAAAAGGTTCAACCCTTATTTCATAACGAGGATAGAGGATGTATATGGGAACATTCTGGAAGAGAACCAACCCAGCTTGATTCAGGTTTTGGATCCAAACGTCGCAAAGATGACCACATATGCCATGACTTACGTGGTATGCTGTGGTACAGCTTCAAACTCAGGCGCTTACGGTTGGAATAATTCCAAGATCCCAGCCGCGGGAAAGACGGGTACAACCGACGATTACAAGGATACCTGGTTCATAGGTTTTTCCCCTTATATGGTCGTTGGGGTTTGGGTGGGTTATGATAGCCTTAGGGTAATATTTCGCGGTGCCACAGGTTCCGAGCTTGCGGTTCCAATATGGGCGAAGTTTATGGTTCAAGCCCATAAAAATTTGCCGAGGAAGAACTTTGACTACTCCGGTCCCTTCTTATTTGTAAATATATGCCAGCAATCCTATAAGCTGGAGAACGGATCCTGTCCAAGGAAGGCGTTGGAGATGTTTTGGGCGGGCAAGGAAATTCAAGAAAATTGCGATATTCATAGATGAACCTTTCGGATGAGGTTTTAAAGATCCCGGGTGTGGGTCCCAAGATCGCAAGGAAGCTTGAAAAGCTTGGGATAAGGACGGTGGAAGATCTTCTATACCTCCTCCCAAGAAGGTACATAGTGAGGGGGGAGGTGAGGAGGATGGCGAGCATAAAACCGGGTGAGGATGTGGTGGTTAGGGGGAAGGTAATAAAGAAGCTTAAGAGGAACCTTGAGAGGGGTGTTTCGGAAGCTATAGTTGTAATATCGGATGGGAGTGCCTTGGTGGAGCTCGTTTGGAGGAATATGGAGTTTGTCCTGGGTGAGTACGAGATAGGGCAGATTGTCTTCGCGGCGGGCAGGGCATACCAAAGATCCTTTGGAATTTACAGGTTATACCATCCGGAGATAGTGCGGGAGGAGGAAATATCGGAGGTGGTCGGAATAATACCGATATATCCGCAGACGGAAGGGCTGAAGTCAAAGACTATAAGAAAATTCATAGATTATGCCCTGAAGAACGTAAAAATAAAGGAAACACTGCCGGAATATGTTATTAGAAGTAGGAATTTGGTTTCGCTAAGGGAGGCGTTTGAAGGCCTACACTTCCCAAAAACCGAGGAGGATACATTGAGGGGGAAGAAGAGGATCATTTACGAGCAATTTTTGAAGTTCTACCTTTCCCTAAATCTTTCTTCCTCCTTTGGGAAGAGGAAATCGGTTCCATTAAGGAGGACTGGGAAGCTTACCGAAAAGTTCGTAAAAAGCTTACCTTTCCGATTAACGGAGGATCAGTTGAAGGTTATGGGGGAGATAGAGGAGGATATGGGTAAAGAGGAGGCTATGCATAGGCTCTTGCAGGGGGATGTGGGATCCGGTAAGACGGTGGTTCTCCTCTGGAGCGCCCTAATAGCCATAGAGAACGGCTATCAAGCGGCATTAATGGCACCCACGGAAATTTTGGCAGAGCAGATATATTCTGTAGCAAAAAGTTTTCTTGGAAACTTAGTGGATATAGTTTTAATAACGAGCTCCATGGGGAAAAGGGAGAAGCTTAAGGCGAGGCAGAAAACCGCCCTCGGTTCCGCCCAGCTCATAATAGGAACCCACGCCTTAATAACCGACGAGACGGTGTTTAGAAACTTGGCTTTGGCTATAGTGGATGAACAGCATAGGTTCGGGGTGGCCCAGAGGGCCAGGCTCTTGGAAAAAGCCAAGGATATTTATCCCCATTTCCTCGTTTCAACCGCAACCCCAATACCAAGGACATTAGCTTTAACCGTTTATGGGGACCTTAGGGTATCAAGGATCACAAAAAGACCATTTGATACGGTGGTTTATAACAGGGTTGTTAGGGAAAACCAAAGGTTAAACCTTTACAGGTGGTTATTCGCAAAGATAAAGGAAACCAAAAGGCAGGCTTATGTGATAGCCCCTTTAATAGAGGAGAGCGAAAAGATCGATGTATCCTCCGTTGAGAGGCTTTACAGGGAGATTTTATCAATAGCACCTCCCGAGATAAGGATCGGGATTTTACATGGGAGGACACCTCTAAACGAGAGAAACTTAATAATGGAAAGGTTCAGAAAGGGAGAGATAGATGTACTTGTTTCTACAACCATCGTTGAGGTTGGGGTGGATGTACCGAATGCGAAGTTTATGGTGGTGGAGGATGCTCATAGGTTCGGAATATCCCAGCTTCACCAGCTTAGGGGGAGGATATTAAGAAATAGCGAGCCGGCATATTTTATAATGGTAGTACCCGACAAAATTGGGTACGATGCTTACAGGAGGATAAAGGCGGTTGAAAGTATAACGGATGGTTTTGTTTTGGCGGAGGAGGATCTGAAGATAAGGGGACCTGGGGAAATAATGGGGTTAAAACAGCATGGGGAATGGATGTTGAAGGGGATAAATATATCGGAAATTTCCTCGGATGAAAGGTTTTTGAAAATCGTTGAGATTGCAAAAAAAGATGCGGAGTACATACTGTCGCAAGATCCGGACTTGGTTCTTGCAAAAAACTTACCTTTAAGGGAAAGCCTTGAACTTTTCAGGAACGTTATAACCGTGGGTTAGCTTCCCTTTTTTCTCAACTTCCAATCCAAAACCAAGGCGGCAACTATGAAAATGGAGGAGTATGTTCCCACTATGCTACCTATGGTCATGACGAAGGCGAAGTTAAAGAGGACGGGTCCCCCAAGTATCAAGATTGAAAAGACCACGACGAGAACCGTAAGGGACGTGATCACCGTCCTTGGAAGGGTTGAGTTAATCGCATCGTTGAAAATCTTCATCAGCTCCCTTGGGGAAATTTCCACAAGCCTGAACCTTCCCAAGTATTCCCTAACCCTATCCGCGATAACTATGGAGTCGTTTATGGAATAACCCATTAGAGTGAGAATAGCCGCTATAACCGTCATATCGGTCTCAAATCCCAGGAGGGAGTGGATCCCCCAGGATATTATCACATCGTGGAAAAGGGCTAGGACAGCTGCGACACCGAAAACCAAATCGAACCTGAACCATACATAAATCAGGATCACGAGCAAGCCCACCAAGCTCAGTATTATCGCCCTATTCCTCAGCTCGGCTCCGATCCTAGGTCCCACCTTCTCCGCCCTATCAAGCCTAACCTTTTTCCCGAGTTCCCCCTCCAAGATCTTTACAAGGCTATCCGCCTCAACATCCTCGGCGTATTTTATCAAATATTCGTTCCTTTCCCCTATGTTCTGAATTTCCGCCCTTATCCCGGCGCTTAAAACCGCGCTTCTCACCTTATCAATGGGAGCCTCAACAAAAACCTGAACGAGGCTTCCCCCGGTAAAGTCTATTGACCAAGTTTGCTTTAAATTCACGAGGGAACCCAAAGGTGTAAGCCTTAGGGTTATACCCAAGAGTCCGAGAAACAGCATGATGAGGGAAAGGGTGTAGGCAACCTTCCTTTTCCCCATGAAGTCAAAATTCGCGTTATGCAAAAACTTAAACATGGCGGAACCCCCTTATACTGCAACCTCTTTCCACTTCAACTCCTCAAGCAAAATGTTAAAGATCCAGCGCGTCATAACAAGTGAAGTGAAGAAATTCACCAAGATTCCTATGCTCAAAACCACCGCAAAACCCCTTATGGGACCGGTACCGAGGAACATTAGGACCAAGGCGGTTAGTAGGGTGGTTATGTTTGCATCAAGGATCGTTCTCCTTGCGTTGGAATAACCGCTCTCAAGGGCGGTCCTGAAGGGATTACCCTTCCTCAGCTCCTCCCTTATCCTCTCAAATATTAGGACGTTTGAGTCCACCGCCATACCGACCGTAAGGATCAAACCCGCCATACCCGGCATCGTCAATGTCGCGTTTATCATAGCCATTATTGCGAGGATAAGGATAAGGTTGGCAAAAAGCGCGATGTTTGCTATTATCCCGCCGATCCTGTAGTAAAAGATCATAAATAATATCACGAGAATGAAAGCAACACTAAGGGCTATCATACCCTTTTGTATTGAGTCCTTACCCAGGCTCGGACCTATTACCCTCTCCTCCTCTATCTTCACCGGCACAGGCAAGGCTCCCGCCCTCAAGATCGCCGCAAGATCCTGAGCTTCCCTAAGGCTCCTTATCCCCGTGATCTGGGCGTTCCCCGTTGGGATCCTCTCCTGAATTCTAGGTGCGGATTGCACAACGCCGTCCAAAACAATTGCCAATCTCTTTCCCACGTTTTCCCCGGTTATCCTCGCAAATATTGCCGCACCCGTCCTATCAAACCTAATCTGAACTATGGGTTGCCCCGCGACCTGCTCTTGTCCTATGGTTGCGCTTGCGTCCATAAGGTAGGCGCCCGTTAGTGGTGTTTCCGCCTTAACCATATAAAGCTTCCTGAACTTCTTACCCCCAACCTCCTGGGTTGCGCCCCATAGGATCTCATAACCCACTGGTATGAGGTTTTGAACCTCGGGGAGCTTCAGGATGCTATCTACCTTTGCCCAGTTTTCCTCCGCCACCGCAACATCACCCTCAAGGACTACCAAGAGATTGGAAAAAGGTCCCCTTAATTCATCCACACCGAATATTTCTGCTCCTCTCAGGATCCTATCCACACCCCTTATGAAGTCCGCAAAAAGGTTTTCGTCCGCAAGGAGCTTAAACTCTAAAAGGGCCGTCTTACCCAATATCATCCTCGCCCTCTCCTTGTTTATCACACCCGGAAGCTGGACGACGACCCTATCCTCCCCCACCTTCTGTATTACGGGCTCAAACACCCCAAGCTGGTCCACCCTGTTCCTTATCACCTCAACAACCCTATCCGCGGCATCCTTAATATGCTCCCCCTTAACTTTATCTTTATCCACACCCAGAACCACGTACATACCCCCCTGTATATCCAAGCCCAAATTCAAAGAATTCCTCATAAGCTTTTGAAACTCCATAGGGTCTAGCTTCTCCTTTTCGCTTTCGGACATCGTTAAAACTTTGTATGTTGGTTGAAGTAGCCACAGGGGTACAACAAAAGTCAAGATAATCACTATTAACCTTATGAGGTTCTTGTTAGACATAGGCGGGAATTATACCCCCGAAAACAAGTTTATCGGGTGTAGAATATATACTTCAAGGCGGCGTAGCTCAGGTGGTTAGAGCGAGGGTTTCATAAACCCTAGGTCCGGGGTTCGAGGCCCCGCGCCGCCACTTGATAGATACGCTACCACTCTTTTATATATACTTAACAGGTGGGGGGGTTATATCCCTTCCCGATAGCCTACAAAAGAAAAACCTTGAGGATGTTCTAAACTATAACTCATCCGTCGGTTCCCCGTCCATCCTGAGGGATAAAATTTATGCCCTCGTTTATCCTTTTTCTATTTCCGCAAGCTACGAATATCTAAACGATAGCGCTTATCTATCAAGGGCTTCTTACTTAAGCCCCTTATCCCTAAGTCTTGGAAGCAAGTTCGGAAAATACTTCTTACAAATTGACGGGAAGTTTTGGGGAAGCTATATTGACAAAAGGGGGGATTATCAGGTTTATCTTGGGAAAGCCTCCCTGTACGCGCCCAGGTTTTCAATTTCCACAATATACACCCTTTTCCAGAGGAGCGCGTACATAGGAAGCTACCCTTACGGGGATCGGGTTTTGGATTTTTATGAAAGGTGGATATACTTTGGAAATTACGGTTTTGAAGTCGCATATCAGGGGGAATCTTTTAATTACTTTTCGGGTTTTGGAATAAATCCCAAGGGGACCCCTATATGGACGGGATTTTCTGCGAGCTTTGAGGGTTTTAAAGTTAGGGGGAGGCAGGTATCTTACCTTGGAACTACGGTAATACCGGTGAGGGTTGAGGGTGAAGTTGGAAAGGTTTGGACTAAGGGAAAGTACAACATATATTTTGACCTTTTCTTGGCTTATGTCTTTAGCGCAAAGGATTTTAGGAGGGGACTTATACTTGAGAACTTGGTTGAATATAGGGAATTTTCGGAAAAAGGGGAAAAAGGTTTTGGTCTAAGGTGGTTCGTAAGCAAGGGTGGAAAGTTTTATGGGATTGAACCGAGGTTTAGCTATACCTTTGCGGGAAGGGTAAGGCCCGAAATTTTCTTGGGTTATCTCTATCCCGAAAGGATGGGAGTGTTTTTTGGGGTAAGTTTCAAATTTTTCAGGAGGAAATTTACCATAGCATACAAGCATACGAACAGGTCAATTTATGGGGGTTTGGAGGTGGGTTATGCCAAGTTTGGCCTTTAACCTTTCGTTATTTTTCACATTTCCGGGCTTTGTAAGTAGGGATCTGCCTTTTGTCTTTGGTTTCCCTTCCTTAGGATTGAGTTTGGAGTCTCAAAATCGCATAACAGCATCCTTTGATGTGGGTGGAATATCGTATGCGGTGGGTGGTGAGAGGATAGTTATATTGAATTCAAGCCTTGGGTTTGGAACAAACATTAATAATTTTGACCTTATGTTTGGATTTACGGGCACAACCGCGGGAATATCAAGGCTTAACATAGAGGATCAGAGTTATACCGCAACTTTTTTGAGGGTGGGTTATAGGTTGGGTAATTTTAGGATGGGGTTGAATTTACCCGTTTATCTACTCGCGGGGGAAAAGAAACTTTCCCTTTTACCCGTCCCCCTTCTCTATGTATCCATCTCAAGTAAAAAGTGAGGTTTTTGAGAGGATCCTAAGCGCCCCCGAAGAAAGCGGGGTTTATATTTTCAAAAGTGAGGGGAAACCGATATATATTGGGAAGGCAAAAAATTTGAGAAATAGGTTGAAGTATTACCTATCTCCGGAGAACGAGAGGGTTCTGAGGATGGTATCGGAAGCGGACGAACTTGAGATAATAACTACGAACAGTGAAAAAAATGCGATATTTTTGGAGGCGAACTTGATAAGGAAATATCAACCCAAGTACAACATAAAGCTCAAGGAGGAAAACCCGTTTTATTACATACATATAACCGAAGAGGAGTACCCGAGGGTCGTCATAACGAGGAAACCCCTTGAAGGTGGGCAAAACTTCGGCCCATACATAAACAGATCTCAGGTTAGATTTTTCCTTAAATTCGCCCGCAAACTTTTCCCAATAAGGAACTGCTCCTTAAAGCTCCCATCCAAAGGGAAACATAACGTATGCATAGAATATCACATTGGAAGGTGCATAGCTCCCTGTAAATTTGAAGTGAAGAGGGAGTATTCCGAGCTTGTGGAGAGGTTTAAAAGGTTCATATCTGGGGATGTTGGGGATACCGCGAATTATATATACGAAAGGATGGTGGAAGCTGCGAAAAACTTAAACTTTGAATCCGCAATAGTTTGGAGGGATAGGCTTAGAAGTTTAAACGACTTCCTTGCGAGGGGCTCTGGAAACAAGGACCTTTGGGCAATATATTCCTTGGGAAACACATCATGCGTCGTCCTTTACACGTTGGAAAACGATCTTATAAAGGGCACATATAGGTTTTTGACGAACACGTCAATAGAAGGGGAAAGGGGTACTTTGGAAGAGTTTTTAACGATTTACTATTCAAACAATCAAAAGGGGGTGGAGGAGATATTGGTGCCCTTTGAGCTGGAGATCTTAGAGATAAACGGAATTCCTATAAGGGTTGCGGATGAGAGGTACCAAGATATTCTAAAGTCCGCAGAAAATTATGCTAGGCTTGAGGTGGAAAGCTACATACAAAGGTCAGAGAGAATAAATCCCGCCCTTGAATCCTTAAAAAAGATCCTAAACTTACCAAAGGTCCCATCGAGGATAGAGGGGTTTGATGTTTCGCACCTTTTCGGGGAACATAAGGTGGCATCCTTAGTGGTCTTTAAGGATGGAAAACCCCTGAAATCCGAATACAGGAGGTATAAGATAAAAACGGTTGAAGGGATCGACGATTTTGCATCTATGTACGAGGTAGTGTTTAGGAGGTACAGGAGGATTTTAGAGGAAGGGAAACCCTTACCCGATCTCATACTAATAGATGGAGGTATAGGACAGCTGAATTCCGCATTAAAGGCGTTAAAGGAACTGGGTTTGGAAATCCCAATAATTGCCCTAGCGAAGAGATTTGAAACAATAACACTTCCGGGAAACAGGGTTGTACAATTGCCCCTAAACGAACCCGCCCTTAAGATCCTTCAGAACATTAGGGATGAAGCCCATAGGTTCGCCCTAAAGTACCACACCACATTGAGGAGTAAAGAGATCAAAAAGTCCATCCTTGACCTCATACCGGGCGTGGGTGAGAAAAGAAGGAATGTACTGTTGGCATACTTTGGAAGTATTGATAAGATAAAAGAAGCTAGCGTTGAAGAGATAGCTAATCTACCCGGCTTTAACAGGAAAATAGCAAAAAGGATAAAGGAATTCCTTGGGGGTGTTAAATGAGCCTTTTGGGTAAATTGGCTAAAGTGATACTTAAGATAAAGGGGAATCTTATCCTCCTTGAGTTAAAAAAACCACCATGCAAAATATACTTACCCGATGATAGTATTTGGGCGCTAATAAGGGAGATATATCTTTTGGAAGCTTATCCTCCCTTTGAGAGCCTTAAGGGGGTAATAATAGACGCGGGTGCTCACGCGGGATCCTTTGCTATACCCGCATCCTTTTTTGAGGATAGAGTTGTAGCCATTGAGCCGAATCCCATTATGGTAAAGATCCTTGAAATGAACACATTAATAAACCGCAGAAGGAACATAGATATACTACCCTACGCCTTATACCATTCCTCAAAAACCGTTTACTTCAATCCCGACGACCTTACCAGTGTTATGGGGACGGTTTCAAAGGAAGGTAAAATTGAGGTTCAAGCTATATCCTTAGATGAGATCGTTGAAAGATATGGTGAAATTGAGCTCTTGAAGATGGATATAGAGGGTGCGGAATACGATGTGATATTTAACGCAAGGAAAGAAAGTTTAAGGAGGATAAAAAGGTTAGTGGGAGAAATACACTACGAAGGGAAAGAAATGTTGCAAAAGTTTGGGGAATATTTGAAAGAAATGGGCTTTAAATACAAGTTTGTGGGGAAAAGTAAGTTCTATAGCCCGTTTAGGGTTTTGAAGGCTGTAAAAAACTCGGCGAGAATCAAAGGACAAATGTTCTACAAGATCACCAATTACATTTACCTATTAACCCCTATACCCAAACCTATAACGTTAATGTTTTCAGGCAAAGAGAGGGTATCCCTCTTCTTCGCGGAGAGAATATAGTATCTCCCTTATAATACTTACGCTATGAAGAGATGGGCTTTAATTCTTTTGTTGCCGAGTTCCGGTTTGTTCGCTCAGGCTTACAGATACATCGTGGATCCATCGCACACGTCAATAATTTTCAACGTCAGGCATATGATGGTGACAACGGTTAGGGGAAGCTTTAGCAAGTTTGAGGGTTGGATAGAGTACGACTCAAAGAACCCTCAGAATACAAAGGCGGAAGGTATAGTATATGTAAGTAGCATAGATACAAAGAACGAGAGAAGGGATAAACACCTTCTGAGCGACGACTTCTTTGATGCGGAAAAGTACCCAACGATGAAGATGGTGTTAAAAAAGGTTTATAAAAAAGGGAATAAGTGGTGGGCGGATGCGGACCTTACGATAAGGAATGTGACGAAAACCGTATCGTTCCCGTTCAACATATACGGACCCGTTAAAGATAATTGGGGAAACCTTAGGATAGGGGTTGAGGCGAGCTTTGAAATAAACAGGTTTGATTTTGGGCTAAATTGGAACCAGGTTTTGGAAACGGGGGGTCTTGTTGTTGATAAAACCGTTAAGGTTGAGCTGAACATACAGGCTATATACAAGCCAACGAATTAGCATTCTTATAATACCTTCATGCTCCTAGCTTTATATCCGGAGATTAAGGGTTTTATACTTTACGATTCCTTGAGGAGGGGGAATTATGCGTTGTTGAAGGAGATATGCTCGGAAGCTTCCCCCCCTTGCACCTTATCCTGCAACTTCTTAGCATCCAAAGGTATTAAGGCGGACTATAGTATATGCCCGGAGACACCCGAAGTTTTAAACGCAAAGTTTGAACTTTTTCGGGATACCTCTTCAATCGTAAAGCTTGCGAAAAAGTACCCCTATTCCCCACACTCCATGAAGGCCCTACCCTTTTTAGATAGACTGGATAGTCTAAGGGTACTTCTTGAAATGGGGTTTTACGACAGTGTTTTAAGCCTTGCGGATACAACAAAGCCGGAAGAGTATAAACTATACTTAATAGCAAAGAGCAAGAAGGAACCGTTGAGTTTCAAAGAGATGGTGCAACTTCCGAAGTGGTACTTGAAAAATTACATATCGAAACCCTTACGTAGGGTTTTAAGCGAGGGAAATTACGATTCCATAGAGGCTTATTTAAGGGTTTTGGCGGAGATAGACGAGGAAAGGGCTTTTAGACTTATGACGCATGAGGTGGCAAAATTGGAACATAAAACCTTGGGTTATAGGCTTTACGGGATATTGAGGGCTTATTTAAAGGAGAACTCAACCCCTTCGGCGTACAATTGGCTTGGACTTTCCGCGTACATTCTCGGTTATATAGAGGAGGCTTACAATTTATTTTATAACGCCTATCAAAAAGCGGAAAGGGGAAGTTTTGAGAGGTCAAGGTCCGCCTTTTGGCTATATAAGATAACTAGGGACTCTCAATATCTGAAAACTTTAAGGGTTGAAGATCCCATCGGATATTATTCCTTGAGGTTGGGCATAAAGCCAATGTGGGTGGAGGGTGAGGTTTGGGATACCTCAAGCAGTAAAAGGTTTTACGAGATGGGTAAGATAGTTGAAAGGATAGCGGGGTACAATTACGCGAGGGGGTTTTACCTGAAAGATGTTCCTTCCGCTTATGCCCACGCAAAGGACTTGATAAGATCCGGCAATTTTCAAAAAGCTTCCCTCGTTCTTGAGCATATATACAAAGTTTCAAGTAAGGATAAGGGTATCCCGAGGTGGTGGGGGAAGATGGCTTTCCCTTATGAAAAGAGATTCTTTTCCCATCTCATAGACTCCGCTTCAAAAACTTTTAGGGTGGATCCCTTGCTTTTTGTTTCGATTGTTAGGGAAGAAAGTAGGTTTAATCCGAAAACCACTTCACCCGCTGGGGCTATAGGTTTAGCCCAGGTCATGCCCGAAAACGTTAAGGAATTTTCCAAAACCTTCAAAAAGAGGGTTAAAAACCCCTACGAGCCAAAAATAAACCTTATGATAGGTGCATGGGAAATTTCAAAGTATTTAAACATTTTCCAGGATTATTACCTTGCGCTCGCATGTTATAACGCGGGCTGTGGTGCCTTAAACAGGTGGCTTTGTGATTACGAATATGAAAGGTTGGATTTTGATGTCTTTGTTGATGTGATACCTTACAACGAAACCAGGGCTTACGTAAGGAGGGTTATGAGGAGTTATTGGGTTTATAAAAGCTTATACCTTCCTTAACTTTATTAGGGTTTTTGGATCAGAGGTTATATACTCCCCCATACCCGCGTAAAAAACCGTTCTTTTGTCCTTTAGAAGGATATAATCTCCCTTAACTTCAACGAGGTTTTCATCGTAATAAACCCTTTGAATTTCCCCCACTATCAAAGTATGATCACCTAAGGTGAAATGCTCGGTGTAATAGCAGTCAAGGGCGAGAAATGCTCCCTTTATTATCGGATTGCGCAACGGGGAAAGGGAGAAATCTATGTTAAATTCCTTATATTTGTCTATGAACCTTCCGCTCGTTGAGCCGACCTTTTCCACAAAATCGGAATGTTCATAATGGAAATAATGCACAGCAAAGGCCCTTGCCCTTAATATCACATCGTGGCTAAACCTCTTTGGGGATACCGAAATACCGTATAGGGGAGGATCAAAGGATAGGGGGGTATGCCAAACCAAGCTCATAACCGCTTTATTTTCACCATCGTAAGCGGTGGCTACAACCGCCGACATAGGATAAACCGCGTACAAAGTTTTGAAATTAAACTTTTCCAGAACTTTCATAAGAGGGAATTTTAAGTTTGCCCTTTAGGATAATATACCAAACTAAAGGTCCCATAAACCTCGTGAAAAAGACGGGGGGATGTAGGAGGCTCATAAAAATAGAAAGGGTGAAAATGGAAATGCCCAATTTATCACCCGAAGAAATCAGAATTACAGTTAAAAATCCGAAAAATATAATAAGGGAGAGTAAGCCAACTATGCCTGTCTCCGCAAGGAAACCAAAAATAAAATTGTGTGCATCCCTTTGGGGAATCGCGGCGGAACACTGAGCATTATTCAGTTCGCCTTTTTTACACATCTCCCTAACAACAACGTTAAAGTTCCCCAAACCTACACCTGTTATCGGGTTCTTGGAAAACATTTTCAGGGAAGCCTCAATCAATCTTACCCTATCAAGGTCGTATATCCTCACGAGATTTATATCGGCTGCAGGAGCTGAGAGTAAAGTTTTCTTATTTATAAATTCGCAAATGCTTGAACTTTTATAAATTTGTATAAAGTTCGGCATAGAGAAGGAAAGGAGGAGGGGTAAAAACGCAAAAAGGGCGAATTTTGGTCTTTTTTCAAGAAAAGAAAAAACAAGAACAGAAATGAACAAACCCAATAAGGACGCCCTCGAAAACGTTAGTGAAGACATAAAGGAGAAGAAGAGAAAGAGGGGGAGATTTTTTAAGTTCAAAACCGCAAATAAGGCGAAGATAAAACCTAAAGCGTTGGGATGGATCTCAAAGGCGGACAATCTCACGGGTTTTGGAATGCAAAATAAGGGAAAAGAATAAAGGAGGAAGATGATGGAAATTAATGTAAAGGCAGGTTTTATATCCTCCAATATGTCGCGTTTAATGGTAAAGGTTAAGGGTATAAGGAGGGTATATGCGGAAAATTGAATGAGGTTTTTGAGAACCTCAAACTTATCTGGGGCACCGAAAATGGAAAGGGAAATGGAAAAAAGAAAGTATAAAGCGAACAAGTAATATTTTCCGTTTCCCTTAAAAAATAGAACCATAACACCCGGATTCTTAATAAGGGAAAGGAGAGCGAGGGAAATCAAGAAAATATCAAAAGGATTTACAAGGCTCCTTCCGAGAAGGAAAAGTCCAAAGGCGAAGGCTAAAATGGTTCCAGTACGGAGAATCTTGTCCATATTTCATACCTCCAAAAGGGCTTAATATCTAAGGAAACGAAAGGTGGGTTTACCTTTATTTCCCTTACCTCTCCCACCTCTACGCCCGGATGCTCCAAAAGATAAACCGTATCCCCCACCTTAACATCCGCACCGTATGGGATAAAAGCTATTTTCGGAATATTCCCACCCTTAATTATCCCCATAACCATAGATCTTGCGATAAAAACCTTTGAGTGGAAATCGGGGGAGTGCAAGGTCAATACTTCGGCGAATTTTCCCCTTGAAGATATTACAAAACCCACGAGTCCCACCGCCCACACTATGTCCCCTTCCTTAACATCCCCTTCGCACCTTATCTTTATGAAGGATGGGTAAGGTTCGGAGCTTGAGGATACGAAATCACACAGGGATTTAAACCTAACTGGGTAGTAATTTGCTGTATCCGTAGGGAAAACAACTATGACTTGCGATTTTTCCCTTAAAAGTTCATCCCTCTGAGCCTTAAGCCTGATTATACCTTCAAATTCGTTTCTTAGAAAGAATGCGGGGTAAAATATCGGGTTTATTATCCCGTATAAGAAATTTTTCGTCAGGGGGAACAGGAAGAGTAGGGAGAAGAGGAGGGCTAAGATCTCATCCTCGTAGAGCGAAAATCTCATCCGAGTTTTTGGGTATGTAATACCAATTTGTAATATTGTGTATTCCCATTTTCTATTTCTTCAAGAACCTTACCCGCCCCAGATATAACGCTTTCATAGGGATTGCTTGCCCTTATGAACTTTATACCCGTTTCCTTCTCAAGCCTCTTATCCAAACCCCTTATCGTTGAACCACCACCCGTCAGGTATATTCCCTCATCCAAAACATCTTGAACTAAAGAAGGACTCGCGCTCTCCAACACCTTCCTTATAGCGTTCACAAGTTCGTTTATAACTCCCTCCAAAGCTTCCTTTATATGATCGGATGTGATCAAAACTTCCTTTGGCTTTCTCTGATATACATCCCAACCCTGTATGACCATTTCCATCTTGTTTTCTCCGCACACATCGCCTATCTCTATCTTTATCTTCTCTGCATAGTATTCATCTATAAGTATGTTGAAATTTTTGCGGATATAGTCCGCTATTGCCTCATCCATCTCATCCCCTGCGGTCTTTATGGGGTATTTATATACCACACCCCCAAGGGATACAAGAGCTATTTCGGACGTTCCACCCCCTATGTCCACTATAAGGTATCCTTTGGGATCAAACACTTGCAGACCTATACCTATTGCGGATGCTACAGGTTCCTCTATTAAATACACCTGACTCGCCCCTATGGATTTTGCCGCATCTATGGAAGCCTTCCTCTCAACGTCGTTTGCACCCGACGGTACCGCCATAATAATGGTAGGATTTGAGAATACATTTTTTATCGCCTTCTTTTTAAACTCGTAAAGCATATACTGCACAAGCTCAAGGTTGTTTATAACACCATCCCTTATAGGCCTTTTAACTATAAGGCCCTCGTGGGCTTTTCCAAGCATCCTCTTTGCCTCCCAACCTACAGCAACCACCTTCCTCGTATTGGCATCAATTGCTATTACCGATGGTTCCCTTAAAACTATACCTTTACCCTTCAGGTAAATTAAAGTGGTTGATGTTCCAAGATCCACCGCTATGGCGGGTCTAAAAAAGTTTATTAAGGATTTTATCATAGATTTATGAGAAGTAAGTCAGGGTTCTCTATGAGTGCTTTAAGGTCATTTAGGAACCTCGCGGCGTGCGCCCCATCCACAGCCCTATGATCAAATGTTATAACTATGGTCGCAATATATCTTGGTTTTGTTTCATCTCCTACAAAAAATGGTACTTTTCTGGGCCTCGGGAGAGCAATTATTGCTATCTCTGGGTAGTTTATAACCGGGTACGCGAAAACCCCACCTATGGAGCCTATGTTGGATACCGAAAAGGTCCCATCCCTAATATCCTCCAGCTTTAACGTGTTGTTCCTGGCTTTTTCCGCGAGCTCTTTAACCTCCCTTGCTATTTCCAAAATTGACTTCCTTTCTACGTTTTTTATGACGGGAACCTTTAGACCTTCCGGGGTATCCACCGCTATGGATATGTTTATACTATCGTAAAGCAATATTTCACCCCTCTCGTCGTCCACCCTACCGTTAAACTCGGGATGTTTCTTTAAAGTTGCAGCCACAGCCTTTAAGAATAAGTGGAATATGGATATTTTTACCCCTTCCCTTTCGCCCAAGGGTTTTAATCTCTCCACGAGGTTTAGGATCTCGGTAAAGTCCATATCCTCGGCGTGGAAAGCATGTACAGCATGCTCCTTTGATTTCCTCAGATGCTCTGCTATAGCCCTCCTTACGCCCCTGAAAGGTATCCTCCTTATCCCCACCTCCTCTACCTTTTGCACGGATACTTCTTCAATTACCTTAACTTCCTTCTTACTCTCCTCATAATACCTTAAGACATCCACCTTCCTTACCCTACCGCCCGGACCTGTACCCTTTACTAGGGAGAGGTCTATCCCAAGGCTCCTTGCAAACTTCCTAACCGCGGGTGCCGCCAGAACCCTTTCAGATCTCTTAACGGTTTTCTCCCTTAAATCTTCCACTTTCTCTATCCTTTCTTCAGTCTTCTTTTCCACAATTTCAACATGACCATCCACCTCACCTTCCTCGGCATATACGAGGATGGGTTGATGGACCCTAACTACATCCCCCTCCTTGGCCAAGATCTTGAGGATCTTACCTTTAAACGGTGAAGGGATCTCCACCGTGACCTTATCGGTTATGACTTCAACCAAAGGCTGTTCCTTCTCTACCTCATCCCCTTCTTTCACCAACCATTTTGAGATCTCACCTTCCACCACACTTTCCGCTATTTCGGGAAGGTGAAACTCCTTAGGCATCTATTTCCTCCACCTCAACGATAGACCCTAACTTTGCTATCTGCCCCCTTATGGAAGGTGTATCCTTGTGTATTACCGTTTGTCCCCTCTTCCTCAAGCCCAAAGACTTAATTATCCTCTTGGTCTTTGCGCTTTTATCAATTGGACTCTTCTTCA
Organism: Candidatus Caldipriscus sp.; assembly: GCA_049414445.1. Classification (GTDB taxonomy): domain Bacteria; phylum Hydrothermota; class Hydrothermia; order LBFQ01; family LBFQ01; genus Caldipriscus. Next base: position 22,098 of record JBMSAP010000083.1, read on the forward strand.
ACGTTATTTTCAACATTTTCATTTCTCTCCCTCCATTTTCCCCTTGCTCTTAAAATTTCCTCGGGTGACCTCATAAGTTGGAGCGCTTTCATAGTTGCATACATGGCGTTGATAGGATTTGTGGAACCTATTAGCTTTGTGAGTACGTTCCTGTAACCCGCAGCCTCTAGGATCGCTCGGACTGGTCGGGATGCTATGATACCCGTACCCGGCGATGCGGGCTTTATCAGGAGTTTTGTGGCCTTAAATTTTACCATTATATCGTGAGGTACCGTATCCCTGACAATTATCACATCTATCATCCTTTTCTTTGCCCTCCTTGTGGCCTTTTGCACTGCATCGGGGGTTTCCTGGGCCTTTCCGTGTCCCAAACCCACCTTCCCTTTACCGTTTCCTACAACCACCCAAGCGTCTATATGGAACTTCCTTCCGCCAGCTGTCATCTTTGCGGTTCTTCTGACAAGCACCGTATATTCAACCAGTTCTTCCATATTTCACCTCCTAAAATTCCAAACCACCTTCCCTTGCGCCATCAGCCAAAGCCTTAATCTTCCCGTGATACTTATAACCCGCCCTATCAAAAACAACCTTCGTAATTCCAAATTTCTTTGCCCTTTCCGCGATGAGCCTTCCAACTTCCTTTGCCTTATCAATTCCTTTTAGGTTTACGATCTTTTCCCTTATTTCAGGCGAAAGGGTAGAAGCGGATGTTATAATCTTGCAAGGTCCAAATGGATAGTCTATCACAAGCTGGGCGTATATGTGTTTGTTGGATTTGAATACGACGAGCCTGGGCCTTTCTGGGGTCCCCACCACCTTTTTCCTTACCCTTAAGTGCCTCCTCTTTCTCCTTTTTAGCCTGTATTCTGTTTTGTTCCTTTCCGATACGTAGTTCATCCCTCACCCCCTTACTTAGCCTTTGTCTTCTTTGTAGGCTTAAGGATGATAACCTCGTCCGCATATCTGATACCCTTACCGGTGTAGATATTCGGTTCCCTTATGGACCTTATCTGAGCCGCAACCAGACCCACGAGCTCCTTGCTAGTTCCTGATACAATTACCGTATCCTGCCCCTGAACTTCAACCTTTACATACTTTTTATATTCCTCCGGAAGGGCATATTCCACCAGATGAGAATAACCCACGTTGAATATCAGCTTCTCCCCCTCCTTCCTCACCCTATAACCCGTCCCCACAACCTTCAGCTCCTTTTTGTAACCCTCAACCACCCCTATTATCGCGTTTCTTAAAAGCCTATAAATTGTTCCCGGAAGGGCCTTTCCGAGATTGCGATCGGATTTTGGAAGTTTCTTAACATCTACGGGCTTAACGTCGATCTTACCATCTTCTAGGGCAACTTCGATAATGGGAGGAACAAAGACCTCAACCTCCCCCTTGGGACCCTTGAACTTAAACACCTTTCCCTTTACGTCTGTACCCTTAAATTTTCCCATTCCCTCAACGACTTCGACCTTAACGGACTGAGGGATCTCCAAAGGTTTCTTTATAAGCCTTGACATTTTTACCCCCTAGAATACCTTACATATAAGCTCACCGCCTACGCGTAGTTTCTTGGCTTCCCTATCGGATAGAACACCCTTGGGAGTTGAGAGGATGGCGATTCCCAATCCGTTATACACCTTGGGGATCTCGTCAACACCCACGTAGATCCTCCTTCCGGGTTTTGAAACCCTTTCAATCACCTGTATTACGGGCTTTCCCTGATAATATTTCAGATAAACGATGATCTTCTTTTTTACCCCTTCACCCTCAACCCTATACCCCTCTATATAACCCTCCCTTTTTAGGACGTCAAGAATTGCCATTTTAAGCTTTGAGGCGGGTTCCACAACCACCTCTTTCTTTTTCGCCATAATAGCGTTCCTTATTCTTGTCAGCATATCTCCTATGGGATCCGTAAGCATATCTCCCCCCTTACCAGGATGCCTTTATGACTCCGGGTAGTTTTCCCTCAAGAGCGAGCTCACGGAAACAAATCCTACAGATGCCAAACTGCCTGAAAAACCCATGGTCCCTACCGCATATCAAACACCTATTTCTCTTTCTGGTCTTGTACTTGGGTTTCTTCTTCATCTTCTCAAGTTGCGCCTTCGTAGCCATAGTTTGCTATTCTAAAGTTGAATTATGCTCCAACTAACTTTCCCATTTCCTCGGCCTCTTCTACGTTCAGCACTATCCTATCCATCCTCCAAAGATGGAAGCCAGTACCCGCAGGTATGAGATCCCCTATTATCACCCTCTCCTTCAATCCCCTCAGCTCATCTTCCTGTTTCCTTATCGCAGCTTCCGCAAGGATCCTGGGCGCCTCCTCAAAGGATGCGGATGCAAGGAAGCTATCCGTGGTTGATGCTACCTTGCTTACACCGACTATTATGGGCTCCCACTTTGCGGGTTTCCCACCTTCCCTCATAACCTTTGCGTTCTCCTCCTCAAGCTTTACCCTGTCCACGATCTGTTCGGGTAAGAACCTCGTTGTTCCCCCATCTATAACCTTCACCCTCCTCATCATCTGCCTGAGGATAATTTCTATGTGCTTGTCATCTATTACCACACCGGAAACGCTATAAACCTTCTGTATCTGCTCAAGTAAGTACTCCGTCGCCTCGTTGGGACCTTTGATCTTCAGTATGTCTAAGGGAGATATATCTCCTTCAACGAGCTTGTCCATAGCCTGCACCCTATCCCCTTTTGATACGAGGAGGTAATCTCCGTACTTTATGTCGTACCTTTTCTGAGTTCCGTCGTTGTGCCTTATTGTCACAACGATCATCCCCCTCTTATCGTCTATTACGATGTCTTCAACTATACCGTCCCTTTCAACCACCACCGCGGCGTCCTTGGGAACCCTCGCCTCAAATAGCTCCTCCACCTTTGGTAACCCACCCGTTATATCCCTCGTCTTGTATATCATCCTGGGGAGCTTTGCTATTATCTCGCCGGGTTTCACAGACCCGTCTTCGCCTTTGAAGATGTTGTATGCCTTCTTTGTTAGCCTTGAGCCGTTGGCAAGGGGTATTTCCTCAAGAATTTCGCCCGTCTTTGGATCTTCAACTATAGCCTTGGGGTAAAGTCTCCTGTGCCTTACGACCTCAACGACGTATTCAAGTACGCCCGCCTGCGTATCCTCCTTAAGGGATACACCTTCAATTAGCCCCTCAAATCTGAGAACTCCCCCCTTTGTTACTAGGATAGGCAGATCGTAAGCATCCCACTCCGCTATCTTTTCCCCTTGTTTCACCTTATCACCATCCCCGACATATAGGATATACCCGTACTCAAGGTTATACCTCTTCCTTCTTCCATCCTTGCCCCTAACGATCACCGCAGATCTCCTTGATATAACGGTCCAGCTTCCGTCGGCATTTTTCACAGCGTTTACGTTTTCCCACTCAACTATCCCATCAAAGTCCGCCTTATGTACGGGCTCAACCGCTATCCTCTCAGCCGCCCCACCCGTATGCTTGGTCCTTAGGGTGAGCTGGGTTCCGGGCTCACCTATGGATTGGGCAGCTACTATTCCCACCGCCTCACCGAGCTCAACGAGCTTGCCCGTGGCAAGGTTCCTACCATAGCACTTCTGACATACTCCATGTGGTGCCTCGCAGTAAAGGACGGACCTTATCTCAACCTCTTCTATCCCTTTCTTCTCAATAAGTTCAGCCTTCTCTTCCGTTATCTCCTCCCCCGCATATACCAGAACCTCCCCGCTTTCCGGATCGTATATATCATCGAGGGCGTACCTTCCGACGATCCTTTCGCTCAGCTTCCTTATCACCGTCTCCCCTTCCTTCAGAGCCCTTACAACCCTACCCTTTATAGTACCGCAATCCTCCATGGTGACCACCACATCCTGTGCGGCGTCTACAAGCCTCCTCGTGAGGTATCCCGCATCCGCTGTTTTCATAGCAACGTCGGAAAGTCCCTTCCTTGCCCCATGGGAAGATATGAAGAACTCTATGGATGAGAGCCCCTCCTTCAGGGCCGATAGAACCGGCGTATCCACGATTTCACCCGCCTGACCCTTCTTTGAGGGTTTTGTCATCAGTCCCCTCATCGCCCCGAGCTGTCTAGTTTGATCTATGTTACCCCTTGCTCCCGAGAACACCATAAGGTATATGGGATTAAATCCCTCCTTGTCCTTTTCCATTGCAGATATCATCCTTTGCGTCACCTCTTGGGTTACGTTTGTCCAGATATCGAAGATCCTCTGCTTCCTCTCCGCCCCCGTGATCCTACCCTGTTCAAACGCCTTCTCAACCCTTTCTATCTCCTTCAAGGCTTTCTTTATGATCTCGTACTTCTCCTCGGGTACTATAATGTCGTCTATTCCGAAGGTTAAGCCCGACCAAGTTGCCCACCTAAAACCGAGATCCTTCATATTATCAAGGAATTCTGCGGTCTTCCAAGTTCCGAGCTTTCTGTGGATCTCCTTAACGAGGTTTGATATATCCTTCTTCTTAAACTCCCTGTTGAGGTAAGAAAAGGTAAATTTCTCATCCCACATCTCCTTTGGAATTATTGAAGCGAATATAAGCCTACCCACCGTGGTTTGGATTATCTTAGCTTTGGTGTTTGAAGGATCAAAGGGGTCTCCTTCAACCGGAACAAGCACTTCCACCGGGTCGTTCACCTTTATTAAACCCAAGGTAAGAGCGGATATGGCCTCCTGATAGGAAGAAAAGACCGCCTTTACTTTTCCGGACCTCATCTTGGTTATGTAATTTATACCTATGACCATATCTTGGGATGCGGTAGCCAGCGGGCTCCCATGGGCGGGAGATAGGATGTTGTGGGGGGCAAGCATTAGGGCGTAAGATTCCGCTATTGCTTCCGGGCTTAATGGGACAAATACACCCATTTGATCCCCGTCAAAGTCCGCGTTATAAGCGGCGCACACCAATGGGTGGATCTGTATGGCATATGTGTCGTTTATTACGGGTTCAAATGCCTGGATTGATGGCCTGTGAAGGGTGGGCGCCCTGTTGAGGAGGACGGGATGATGCCTTGTTATGTCAAGTAAGATCTCAACTACCTCTTGCTTCTTTTGTTTTATGAATTCAAACTTTTCCGCCCTTGTGTACGCCAATCCGGACTCCTCAAGCTTCCTTTCAATCATGGGTTTAAAGAGCTCTATTGCCATATCCTTGGGAAGTCCCACCTGATGAAGCTTAAGTTCTGGACCTACGACTATCACGGATCTTCCGGAATAATCCACCCTCTTTCCAAGAAGGTTCCTCCTCAAGAGCCCCTTCTTCCCCCTCAGATAGTCCGTCAGGGATTTCCTCTTCTGCCCGCTCCTGTTAAGGGAAGGCCTCCTTAGGCGCGAGTTATCTATTAGAGCTTCCACCGCGTGTTTTATTTGCCTCTTCTCGTTTATTATCATAAGCTCAAATCCGCCTTTCTCCAGTATTAGCTTCAGCCTGTTGTTCCTCCTTATTAGATCCCTATAAAGGTCGGTTAGGTCCGTATTCGCAAACTTTCCACCTCCAAGGGGCAATATCGGCCTTAAGTCGGGGGGAAGTACAGGTATTACTTCCAGAACCATCCATTCGGGTTTTTGCCCGGATAAGATAAAAGCCTCAATGATCTTCAACCTGTTCAAAAGCTTCGTCCTCTCCTGGGGATTTGTCGTAGTGTGGAGCCTCAGCTTTGTTTCCCTGTAAAGGGCCTCAAGGCGGGTTATGGTTTCTCCGGTTTGGGGATCCTCCACCTCCTCGCTCAGATCCTCAAGAAGCTTCTTTATCACCTCCGCTCCCCATCCGAATTCCACTTTGCCCGGACTCAGCTTCTCCACAATCTTCCTCATCTCGCTTATAGTGACGACCTCTCCCTTTTTCAGGGGAATCTTCTTTTTACCCTCCTCCGTCTCTATTTCAACAAAGGGCTGATCCACCTTAACATCTATTATCACATAAGCCTCGTAGTTTATTACGGGCTCAAACTTGTTTTTCGGAATTCCTAAGAGCGTAGGGATAACGTAAGGGGGCATTTTGTAAAACCAGGGGTGGACTACAGGGGTGTTGAGTTGTATATAACCCATCCTCTCCCTCCTAACGTCTGACCTTGTCACCTCAACCCCACAGACGTCGCAGATTACTCCCTCATGTCTCTTGTCCGAAAACTTTCCGCAGGCGCAGGTGTAGTCCTTTACAGGTCCAAATATCCTTTGGCAATATAGCCCACCCGGTTCGGGCTTTAGGGTTTTATAGTTTATGGTTTCTGGGCTTTTAACCTCACCCAAACCCCTTATTCCCCTCTCCCTCCCCTTCCTCTCCGCCTCCGACCAGAGTTTTATCTCCTCCGGGGAGGCGAGGGAGGCGATAACCTTCTTAACCATCTTCCAATTCATAAATCCTTACCCCCTTTTAATTTCCAAATTTACAGCCAAAGCCCTCAAAAAGCTCGACAAAACGTTGAAGGTTGAAGGAGTCGAAGGCAAGGGTGGTTCCGTTCCCTCCCTCAAAGCCTTGTAAAGCCTCAATCTACCCTTTACATCGTCGGACTTTATGGTTAGCATCTCCCATAGCGCATAAGCCGCACCGTGGGCCTCAAGGGCCCAAACCTCCATCTCCCCGAACCTCTGGCCACCCATATGGGATCTACCTCCCACGGGTTGTTGGGTTATCAAGGAATAGGGACCCGTAGATCTTGCGTGGATCTTGTCCTCAACCATATGTATGAGCTTCATTATATACATATTTCCGACGGTAACGGGGAAATCTAAATATTCGCCCGTCCTCCCATCCCTCAACCTCATCTTACCATCCTCCGGAAGACCCGCAAGTTTAAGCTGTTCTTTTACTTCCTCCACCTTCAGGCTCTGGAAGGCCGGGCAAGCGTACTTTACTCCCCTCTTGGCAAGTTCCCGTGCGAAGTGTAGTATATCCTCCTCTTCCGCCTCTTTCAACCATCCCTTAAATTCCTCATCCTTGTGAGGCTCATAGAGCTTTATTAGGAATTCCCTAATCTTCGATGGTGATTCTCCTTTGTTCAACATCTCCCTGAGTTTTTCGGTGTTCTTTACCGCAGCGTACCCAAGGAGGGTTTCCAAAATCTGTCCTATATTCATCCTTGAAGGCACCCCTAAGGGATTTAGGACTATATCAACGGGGGTTCCGTCCTCCATAAATGGCATATCCGCCTCCGGCGCGATAATTGAAATCACACCCTTGTTCCCATGCCTACCCGCCAGCTTATCCCCCACCTTTATCTTCCTCTTCTGGGCAATATATACCTTTATCACCTGCCTAACACCTGCCGGAAGCTCATCCCCCCTCCTTATCCTCTCAAGCCCCTCCTCGTATTCCCTAAGGAGATTTTCGTAAGCTTCTCTTCCATCGCTTATTATTCTCCTTAAGTCTTCCTCGAGGTTCTTATCACCTAAAGCTCCACTCTCTATCCTGAGCTCAAGGGGATCCACACCCCTCAAAATCTCACCCGTTATTATATCACCTTTGTCAAGGATCTTGTTCTTCCCTGCAAATATGGGTTTTTCAACCTTTACACCGGAAAGCCTCGCCTGAAGGATCTCCCTAAGGGAATCCCTGAGGTTCTGGATCTTTAGGTTTATCTCCTCCAAAAGTTTCCTCTGCCTTTTACCTATCACCCTTTTCTCGGGTATGGGCATATCGGGTTTTACCTCGTGATCCACATAAAGCTCGCCCGGAATGAACTCACCGCCCGGACCTATATAACCGTGCGCTATAGGGTCGTCGGGTATGTACCTCGTCAAGATCTCAACGCCTATTACTGTTCCGTGAACTGCGGGAGGAACCCTGAGGGAGGTGTTTTTCCAGGGCTTTGATTTTTCTCCGAATATAGCCATCAAGAGCTTTTCCTCGGGGGAAAGTTCGCTGAACTTTTTCTCCTCCCTTGGGGTATTCTTTCCAACCAAAATATCGCCCGACCCCACCTTTGAACCTATCCTTGCTATTCCGTACTCGTCAAGGTGGGCTATATTCCTCTCGCTCTCTTTATAGGGCTCACGGGTTACCACTTCGGGTCCCAACCTTGTTTCAGTAACTTCCGCGGTAAACTCCAATATATGTATGGATGTTAGCTTATCCTCCTTTACGAGCCTGTCGGATATTACAATTGCATCCTCAAAGTTGTATCCGTACCAAGGCATAAAGGCCACGGTAAGGTTCCTACCTAAGGAGATTTCCCCGCCAACGCTCGCAAGGTTCTCCGCAAGTATATCTCCCTTTTTTACCTTCTGCCCTTTCTTAACTTTCGGAACATAATGCACTATCGTGTTTTGGCCTGACCTTTCAAAAACCCTGAGGTTGTAGGTTTTTACGTTAAACATGCTACCTTCAGGACGCACCATTATTTTTGAGTAATCAACATAAACCACTTCGCCATCTTCCTGCGCCAGAATAACGGAACCGCTATCCTCTGCTATTTTCGCTTCCATACCCGTCCCAACGTTTGGAGATTCGGGATTAAGTAGGGGAACCGCCTGCCTCTGCATGTTTGAACCCATAAGGGCCCTGTTCGCATCGTCGTACTCTAAGAATGGGATCAGGGATGTGGATGGGGAGATTATCTGCCTCGGAGATAAGTCCATGTAGTCTATCTCTTCCCTGTTGGCGAACATATAACTCCTCTTGTGCCTGACTATTATATTTGAGCTTTGCTTGATCCTCTTGGTTTTGGGGTCTAGCTCTATATCCGCGGGCGCAATCTTCAGATTTATATCCTCCTGGGGTGTTAGGTAACTCATTTCGTTGGTGACCTTTCCCTTCTCCACCTTTACGACGGGTGTCTCTATGAAACCAAGCTCGTTTATCCTCGCATATACCGTTGGCGAGAGTATCAAACCTATGTTTTGACCCTCGGGGGTCTCTATGGGGCATATCCTACCGTAGTGCGATGGGTGAACATCCCTAACCTCCAAGGTCGCGGTTTCCTTCGTGAGGCCACCCCTACCCATGGCGGAGATCCTCCTCTTTATCGTCAGTTCAGACAGGGGGTTTGTCTGATCCAAAAGCTGTGAAAGGCTGTTTTGCGTGAAGAAGTTGTTTATTGATCGGGAGACTATCTTGGGGTGGACTATGTTCCTTAGAGGTTCCCTTTCGCTTATGAGTTTTTCCCTTATACCCTTTGCGGTCTTTATAAGTTCATTTCTTGTCCATTCAAATAGCTGCTCCCCAACCCTCTTAATCCTTCTATGGGCGAGGTCATCTATATCGTCCTCTTCAACCTCACCCCTATAAAGGTCCATCAACATCCTGAGGGCTACCACGAAATCCGTTTCCGTGAGGTTTTCAATATCGTCCTTTGGGGGTGAAAACCCTTCAAGGTCCTTGAGGTATTTTTCGATATTTTCGCCTTTATAAAGACGGGTGTTTATCTTGTACCTTCCCACCTTACCTATAAAGGTTTTATCGGGCGAGAAGAAGTAATCCCTCAAAAAGTCTTCGGCGTTCTCAACACTTGCCGAGGAGAACCTTATAACCCTATAAATGTACCTGATTGCCTCCTCCCTCCTCCTTATCTTGTCCTCACGTAGCGTCTTTAAAACAATATTTACCGCAGGATCCTTGGGATCAAAAACCTTAACTTTGTGTATTTTCCTTCTCTTTAGTTTCTCCGTTATGCTTCCATCTATTACCGTTATCTGCCCCTTGTCATCCACCATGGGGATGATCACCTCCCCATCCTCATTCGTTATGTCCTCCGCAAGATAGTATCCCTCCGCTTCGCTCAGGAATTTTTCTTGTGCTATGTGCCCAACCGCAACCTTTATTATATCCCTAAATTCGGAAAATCCCAAAAACCTCAAAAACCTCGTAAGGTAAAACTTCTTCTTCCTCAACAGGAAGTACATCCCCTTTTCTCCCTCTATCCTCAGCTCCATCCAAGGACCACGATATGGGATGATCATAGAGGAGAAAATCTGATTTAACCCCTCTTCCTCTATTAAGAAATACACCCCTGGGGACCTGTGGATCTGGTTTATTACCACCCTCTCAACTCCCTTTATTACGAAAGTCCCCCTAGATGTCATATATGGGACATCCATAAAGTAGACGACATCCAAAATTTCCCTTTCTATCTTCCCGTTTTCGTCAAAAAACCTCTCGGATGTTCTGATGTGTATGGGTACGGAATAGGTTAGGTCCCTCTTTTTGGCATCCTCAGGTGATATGTCGGGATCCCCAACCCTGTAATCCAAATATTCTATATCCACCCTCCCGTCGGTACTTTGCAAGGGGAATATCTCCTCAAAGATCCTCTTTAAACTCATTGATGAACGGGGTTCGGAGTGGTCAAAGAAGGAGTTCTCAACAGAATAAACCAATCCCCTCAAATTTGATTCGTTTATCAATTCATCCTTGGTTTTCGTGGAAATTCCAATAACTCCAACGTTCGCATTGTTTTCGTTTGCAATTTCAAGAAGGGCTTCTATGTCCTTGGGGGTGTATTTTCCCTTCGGAAGGATAATGTAGTAATAGTTCGGTCTGGGGATTTCGTCTTTTATGGCATCGGGATTTATCCTATCCCTAACTTCCGCCAATATCCTGTTGGCGGTTTCGGCCCTTTCTTTGGTGGTTCCCTTTGATACCCTTATGCCAAGCGTATAATTCTTGGCGAGGGTATAAAGGAAATTATGTAAAGTTTCGGTTTCACCAACAAGAGACCAAAATATATTGAACCTCCTACCCAAAAAATCATCATAGGAAGCAAGCTGTATTTCCAAAAGATTTGGCAAAAACTTTTCGTTAAATTGTCCAACCCTTGGTATTCTCATTATCTTTCACCTCCCGCATTTTAAAGTTTGGGGGAGGGAATACCCTCCCTCCCCTTTCCCCTATTTGATCTCAACCTTGGCACCCACGGTTTCAAATTTCTTCTTGATCTCCTCTGCCTCCTCCTTTGACACACCCTCCTTTATGGGTTTGGGAAGGGAATCCAAGAGATCCTTGGCCTCCTTAAGTCCCAGGCCCGTTATTTCGCGGACGACCTTCAGAGCCTGTATTTTGTTTGAAGCCTCAACCAATATCACATCAAAAGTCGTCTTTTCTTCAACTTCCTCCGCGACGGGCGCTGCCGCGACGGGTGCCACAGCCATGACGGGTGCGGAGGCGCTGACTCCAAATTTCTCCTCCAAAGCCTTAACCAGCTCCGCAAGCTCCAAAACCGTAAGGTTCCCTATCGCCGCCACTATTTCCTCAACCGTAAGCTTTTTCTCCGTCATAATTATACCTCCTTTTCTTTCTTTTCCTTAAGCGCATTTAATGCATAAACCAATCCCCTCAAAATCCCTCCCAAACTCCAAACCAGACCATAAAGCGGGGCGCTTATACCCCCGACCACCTTTGCCCTCAGCTCCTGAACGGGTGGAAGGTTTGAAAGCCTTTTTAACTCATCCTTAGAAATAAATTTTCCGTGTAAAACCCCACCCTTCAGCTCCCCCTTATTTACCTCATCTACAAACTCCACGAATATCTTTAGGGGTTCCACCTCATCCGAAAAGGAGAATATTATTGCGGTGTTTCCAACGAGGACATCCTTTATCTCGGGAGCTTGTTTTTCCAAGGATATCCTGAGAAGGTTGTTCTTGACGACCTTTACCCCATACCCCTTTTCCTTCATCCTCTTCCTTAGGTCGTTCATCTCCATAACGGTCATACCCTTAAAGTCAAATAGGGCTATCATTGACGCCCTCTGGGCGATATCCTTAAGATCGTTCAAAATCTTCTCTTTTTCCTTTCTGGTCTTCATGCCATAACCCCCCTCTTTCTAAGGGTTTCCATAATTTCCGAAAGATCCAGGGCTATCGAAGGGCCCATGGTGGTGGTAAGGTAAGCGCTTTTTATAAACTGTCCCTTTACCCCTTTGGGCCTGTTTTTTACAACCTCCTCAAATACTGCGAGGGCGTTTTCGTAAAGTTGCTCGGGTGTAAAGTTGGTCTTACCTACGGGGACATGTATATTTCCGGATTTGTCGTTCCTCACCTCAACCCTACCTTTCTTGAGTTCCCTTACTACTTGTCCCACATCCTCGGTTACGGTTCCCGTCTTCGGGTTGGGCATAAGTCCCCTTGGACCCAAAATTCTACCCAGCTTACCCACCTCCCTCATGGTTTCTGGTGTTGCTACCACCGCATCAAACTCAAGCCAACCGTTCTGTATCTGCTCAATATACTCTTTAAATCCCACGTAATCCGCTCCCGCCCCCTTCGCCTCCTTCTCCTTCTCGGGGTTTGTGGTTAGCACCAAAACCCTCACGGTTTTCCCCGTCCCATGAGGTAAAACAACGGGTATCCGGATGTTTTGTTCGGGTTTTGTGGTGTCTATGTTAAGTCTCATATGAAGTTCAACGGTTTCTATGAACTTTGCGCTCTGGAAATCCCTTACCATTTTAACCGCTTCCCTTAGGGGATATTTCTTGGTGAGGTCGTAAAGTTGCAAGAGTTTTTTGTACCTCTTCCCAACCTTTGCCATCTTATCCCTCCACTATTTGTATCCCGGCGCTCCTTGCGGTTCCCTCTATCATCCTCACTGCGGCCTCAAGGTCGGTGGTGTTAAGATCGGGCATCTTCAACTTGGCGATCTCAATTACCTTTGATCTGGGAATTTTGGCGACTATTTCCTTTCCAGGGTTGTGGGCGGCGGTTTCTATACCCGCAGCTTTCTTAAGCAGAACGGATGTTGGAGGAGTCTTAAACTCAAGGTCAAAGGTTTTATCCCTGTAAATCGTTATGACGACGGGAATTATTAATCCTATTTTATCTTTCGTTGCATCATTAAAAGCTTTGACAAACTGCATAAGGTTTATACCGTAAGGACTCAGAGTTGGACCCACCGGCGGTGCGGGTGTAGCCTGCCCCGCCGGAAGCTGCAATTTGACCTTGGCAACAATCTCCTTCTTAACCTTCTTTGCCATTTTCCCCTCCTTTAAACGTTTACCCTTTCCGCCTGCGTAAATTCAACCTCTATATTTTGGGGCTTCCCGAAGAATACAATCTCAACCGTCAGAACTCCCCTCTCAAGATCCACATCCACCACTTTCCCCTCCCTACCCTTTAACGTACCTTCCACTATCTTAATAACATCACCCTTCTCAAAGGGGGCTTTCCTCTTTTCCTCCTGCTCCTGCCTCTGAAGGAGTTCCTCTATTTTCTTTATGTCCTCCTCCGAGGCGTGTATGTAAGTAGGCAAACCCGTGTTTGGATCCGTAGCCCTTATGGGTCTGGTTCCGGATATTGCCCTTGTTATTTCATCTATGATCCTTTGATCTTCCTCCATAAGGATGAAGATATAACCACCGTAAATTGGCTTCTCAATAATTTTCGTCTCGGTCTTGTATTTGTAGTGCTTTACCTTGAGGGCGCTTTTTACCCTTTCTATTTCAAAACCAAGGGCTTTTAACTTCTCTACCAAATTCTCGCTCTCCTCACCCTCAACTCCAAGGATGGAAGGATAAAGCCCCCTACTTAAAAGTTCAAGGAAAACCTCTTGGATTTTGCCCCTATCAAGTTTTTTTAGCTTATAAGTATTTTTCCCTACCTCCTCATATTCGTATGAGATTCCGCCAGACATTTTGCCCTTAAAACCAATCTGGAGGTTTGATATCAAGCGCGCAAACTCAATGGGAAACTTTGGGGGCACGGATTTTATAACGATATCGTAAATTTCCTCCGCAACCCTCCTCTTTACCTGCTTGGTTATTTTCTGGGTGGGAACAAATATCCTTTCCACCTTATTTTGCCAACCCTTGTCCCTAACCAATTTTTCAATCTTTTCCTTCGTCTTTAACTCTGTTCCACCCCTAGTCCAAAATATAAGCCATGTTTTGTTGGATGTCATATTACCCTCCTGCTAGCAAAAGGAATATCCGGGAAATTATGAGATCAAAAATCCAAACAAAGAGTGTGACAAATATAGATATTGCTATTACGCCCGCGGTTCCCACAACGATACTGTTCCAATCGGGCCAGCTAAGGCGGTTTATTTCCTCTTTTACACCCTCAAAGAATTCAGGCAAATTCGTTAAAATTTTTATCACCTTCCGAAAAGTTTCCTTAAAGTAGTTCAGGATGTTCATAACTTACCCTCCGTGTGGTGTGTATGTTTCCTGCACCATTTGCAGTACTTCCTCAGTTCAATCTTTTTCCTGTTGCTTCTGTTTTTCCTTATGGCGTAATTAAAACGTCCGCAAACAGAACACTTCAAACCCACCGTATGACTACCCTGAGCTTTTTTAGCCATAAACAGGCCCGGAGGGACTTGAACCCCCAACCTGCGGATTTGGAATCCGCCGCTCTGCCAACTTGAGCTACGGGCCTGTTCCGAGTGGATATTATAAGGGTGTTTGTTTTACCTTACGACCTTTACTACCCTCCTACCCCCCTCGGAAACTCGTTCAAATTACCCTTAACAAGAATATACCGCTCCCGCATCGTCCCCGTAATAATCAAATCCATTGTAATCGTGTCCCGCGGGGTTCTGGTTGAAATTATAGTTATTTGCCCAGTTCGTTGAATATGCCCATTTTGTTGCCCACTGACTTCTGATCCGTTGAAGATTGAGCCACGTACTTGTTGCTCCAGGTGGAACCTCCGTTCGTCGAATATGCTATACCAACGTTGCAGTAGGACCCATTAGGTTTTATAAAGGATGAAGCTTTGTTGTTCCATTGGGCGGTTATATGGTTGCGAATTTTAGCAGGCCTGTTAAAGTTCGGGCAAGCGGTGGAAGAACCTGGATTAAGTATCCATAGATTTTAAGACCCTTATTGCTACGGTGGGCCAAGAGAAGTAAGCGACGGTTGAGATAACACCCGTTAGCCTTATGGTGCTCCAACTTCAAGGATAACGGTTTGGTGGTAATATTGAGCAGGACCAGTTGGATACGTCGTCTTGGCTTCCAGTATTCTTACAGAAATATATTTCGCCCTTTGGATTGGAAGAGTTGCAGTATATCATACCTATCGCATAAAACTTATTTGGATTAGGGATCACCTATAGTTCCAAGTACTTCCCCCGTCGGAGCTTAGGGCAAAATCGTTTGCAGAGAACCAACCCGTCCAATCGAGGTCTATCCAATGCGCCGTTATCCAGGAGGGGGACTTTAAGCTGATCCAAGCCAGTCGTTATATCCCAGTTTGAAACCTTTACAATATACGCTCCCCCAAAGGAAACATATTACCACCTTGTAAGGCATAATCACATCCGGACGACTTGGTATACCCAAACCGAACTCCAAACCCTCGTCCAATTTAAAGGAAACCCCTTTCCACTCAGACGAAAGTTCAACTTCTTTTGAAAGTAAGGAATATTTGCCGTTGTAGGTGTAGTAGAGATTCACCCTTATTTTCCCGATTCCTTTCAGAAGCATGGTTATACTCGCAAAGTCTTTACGAATGCTGGGTCTTAATACACCCTCCAGGTACCCGGTTTTTCCGGCGGAACCGAGGAAACCGGCACCGTTATGCCTACACCCTTGCCTTAGACATTATATGTTCGGATCACAACATCCCCTCTATTATCCCCTTGAATTCCTCCGCGGCTTTATCCCATGTAAATTTCTCCGCAAAGGATCTGGCATTTTTAGAAAGTTCCAATCTTAACTTTTCATCCCTTATTATCTCCAAAACCCCTTTTGCCATACCATTAATGTCCCCATCATCAACCAAGAATCCATTGTACCCATCTTTGACGGAATCTCTAATTCCTGGAACCCTAAAACCTACGACGGGCGTTCCACACGCAAAGGATTCCATATTCACCAATCCCCAACCCTCTTTTGCGGAAGTGTTTATAACCACCCATGCGGAAGACAGAATTTCCTTCTTTTTTTCTTCATCCACAAAACCTGCAAAGTTCACATCAATATCCAACTTCCCTGCTAAACTTTTAACCTTTCCCAAATATGGACCTGTACCCACCATAAGGTACTCGCAATCCTTGCAATTCTCGGAAATTTTCTTAAAAACCTTTAGGGCTATGTCCGGCCTCTTGTATCTCCTCATCCTATTAAGATAAACTATGAGGGGCCTTTCGGATTTTTTTGAGGGCTTGAAAAATTCCGTATCTATCCCGTTGTATATCACTTTAATATCTTCTTCCGGGATCCCACCCCTTACAAGCTCCTCCTTGGTGCTTTCGGACACCGCAATAAAAGGGATCCCTCTATAGAGTTTTGGGATCATTTTCTCATGAAGGAGAACGTAAAGGGCAAAAAATGGGTTTGTTTCCTCAAATATGGAATTGCCAAAAAGGTGATGCAAAATCGCCAGTTTTTTTCTCCTTGAGTAAAACCTAGTATAAAACGGGATCTTGTTTAGGTCCTCTATAACTAGGTCAAAGCCTATTTCCCTTTCAAGCCTTGAGTATGCGAAGGGCACAAAATAGTTAAAAGTATTTCTCTCTCCCACCCTGTGTACGTGAAGCCCTTCTAAGAATTCGTAATCCTTTGCCCCCTTAAAGGAGCAAACGAGGAGATGTATTTCCCAGAATTTTGAGAGTCTTTTAAAAATTTCTCTCAGATGTACTTCCGCCCCTCCAGAAAGGGGATGTTTCCAATCCTGCCAGTTTATTACTAAAATTTTAGTGCTTCTTGACAAGCCCCAACCTTTCCCTCTCCCTCCACTCTTCCAAGAGTTCCTCCATCTCCTCCTTCAAAAAGTCGGGCATATAGCTGAATACATCCTCGAATGTTGTCTCGGGTCCTGGTATAGGGCTCTTTTCCGCTATCTCTATCGCCCTATTAAGTTCTTCCTCTACCCTCTTCCAAAGGAGTTCCTCCGCCATCTCGTTCCACCACCCGTTCCTTTCCATAAATAACCTCGTTCTCTTTAGGGGATCCCAAACCTTCTTCCAAACCTCAACTTCCTCCTCGTTCCTGTACCTCTTCGGGTCATCCGCGGTTGAATGCGCCCCATACCTGTAAGTTAAGAACTCTATTAGGGTTGGACCTCCCCCACTCCTCGCCTTCTCAACCGCGTATTTGGTTACCGCATAAACCGCCAACGGGTCGTTCCCATCCACGTAAAACCCCTCTATCCCATAACCCTTAGCCCTATGCGCTATCGGAAGCTCCGCGGTCTGTTTGTACCTGGGTACAGATATTGCCCAATGGTTGTTTTGACACATAAACACCACTGGTGTATTGAAAACCACCGCGAAGTTTAAACCAACATGAAAATCCCCCTGGGAAACCGCCCCATCGCCAAAATAAACCCCAACGACTTCCTTTGTTTTCCTATAATTTATCGCCATACCTATCCCCACCGCCTGAGGAATTTGGTTTCCCACGGGAGAAGATATGGTGAGGATCTTTAATTCCCTCTTGCCCCAGTGTACGGGCATCTGCCTTCCCTTGTTGGGATCCAGTGCCCTACCCATGAGCTGGGCGAACATCTCCTCCAAGGGATAACCCCTCACCATATAAACCCCATGTTCCCTATGTGCGGGTATTATCCAATCCTCCTTATCAAAAGCCCAAGCGGAAGCAACCTGCGCCGCCTCCTGCCCCTTCGCCTCAACGTAAAATAAAGCCTTTCCGGAACGGGTGAGTATTAAACCCTTATCGTCAAACCTCCTCGTTAAAACCATATAGTAATACATCTGCTTTAGGTCTTCAGCCGTAAGCCCAAGATCCTCAAGGGAAAAGTCCATAAGCGGTTCCCCATCGGGTCCAATAAATCTTATGGGTTCATATGTAAAAGGCTGAAACATTTGCGTTCTCATCTTGGGTATTATAAGGGCGGTATTTTAATACCACCTGAACCTTACGACTGGTAAGGTGGTGTCCCTTGACCAAACCGCAAAGGAACCCTCAAAAACCTTTAATTTCCCCTTCGGATAACCCATAAGCCTAAATATGAAATATCCCAAGGATGCCTCCCTACCGGTATTGCAATATAACACAAAGGTTTTTGCGGTTGGGCTTACGACCGCTTTAAGTATAGTATCAATCTCCTCCGCGGTTTTAAATACGAAATACCCATCTTGGGTTCTTTTGAAGAAGAATTCGTAAGGTAAGGAAAAGGCGGTGGGAATATGGCCAGGCCTTGGATAGAAGGGCTGTGCACGAACCCCAAAATAATACTCCGAAGGTCTCACATCAAAAACCTGATATTCCGGGTTTCCCAAAATTTTTAAGACAAAGGCTTTATCCACAATAAGCGAAGTGTCGGGATATGCCCTTAGCCTTATTCTGGGGGATAAACCCCTCTTGTTGCTCGTGGGTAGTTTTCTTTTAACCCACTCCTCAAAACCCCCGTTTAGAACAAAAACCTTGTTGTATCCGAGGTACTCGAGGATAAAAAAGAGCCTAGCAGCATTTGCGTAAAAAATGGGAAGCTTTGCTGAGGAGTATATCAAAATGGGTTCATCCTGCCTTACACCCAGGGAAGAGATTACCTCTATAAGCTCCTCGAGGGGTTTCATTTGGAATGGGATCCCATTTTTAGCTTCAAGGAAGGCATTTACCGGCAAATTCACCGCACCGAGTATATGCTCCTTTTCATATTCCTCCGGCTCCCTTACATCCACTATTACCCTAAACCTAATTTTCTGGGCGCTTGCCGGATCAACGAGTATATTTGCGGGATAAGATGACAAAAGGAGAAGCATATTGGGGATTTTAAAGTGGATATTTCACCACCTTAGAATGGCTAAATCAATGGGGCTAAAGGCTCTTGAGAAGGCTTTCCTGATGGGTTTAAGTGCGGAGGAGTACGAGGTAATTGAATCTCTTTTGGGTAGGGAACCGAACGATTTGGAGCTAGGGATCTTCTCCCTGAATTGGTCCGAGCATTGTAGTTATAAGTCTTCCAAAAAATTCCTAAAGCTCTTGCCTTCATCATCCGAAAGGACGGTTGTAGGTCCTGGGGGAGGGGCGGGAGTTTTGAGGCTTGAGGGGAACAAGGTGGTGGCATTCAAGATAGAGAGCCATAACCACCCTTCGGCGGTTGAACCTAAGAACGGAGCAGCAACCGGGGTGGGGGGGATAGTTAGGGACGTTCTGAGTATGGGGGTGAGGCCCGTGGCTCTGCTTGATAGTTTGAGGTTTGGGGATTTCAGGAAATCAAAGAAATCTTTGAACCTTTTAAAGGGGGTGGTTGAGGGGATATCAACTTACGGGAACTCCATAGGGGTACCAGTTGTGGGAGGGGAGGTTTTTACGGACGAAAGTTACGAAGATAACCCTTTGGTGAACGTGATGTGCGTGGGTATAGGCGAGATGGAAAACCTGAAGGAGGGGGTTTTAAGGGGGGTTGGGAATTCGGTTATTCTTGTTGGTGCTCCAACGGGAAGGGATGGGATATTGGGTGCAACATTCGCATCCCAAACCCTTGAGGGAGATATTTCGGAAAAGAGGCCCGCGGTTCAGATAGGAGATCCCTTTATGGAAAAGCTTTTAATTGAGGCGGTCCTTGAGGCGGTAAAAACCCCATACGTTTTGGGTATGCAGGATCTTGGTGCTGGCGGATTATCAACCGCATTACCCGAGATGGCGAATAGGGGAGGGGTTGGGGTGGAACTTTACACGGATAAGGTTCCTTTAAGGGAACCATTAAACCCTTTTGAGATTGTCTTATCGGAATCCCAAGAGAGGATGGTATTGTGCGTGGAAAAGGGTAAAGAGGAAGAGATACTGGGTATATTTAGGAAGTGGGGTTTAAGCGCGGAGGTGATAGGGAGGGTTATAGAGGAGAAAGTTTTCAGGATCATACATGGGGACAAAATCCTGGCGGAGATCCCCTTGGCGTTTATCTTTAAGGCCCAACCTAAACCCGATTGGATAGCAATTCCAAGGAGGGACAATTTTTGGGAGTTTTATGGGATATTTGGGGGAATAAAGGAGAATTTCAAGAGGTTGAGGGGGAAAAAGAGGAGGTATTCCCTGGTGCTTTGGGATATATTGGCTTTGGGGTTAAAGTACACGGGAACATCCAGGGGATTAAGCGAGGGGGAGGATGAGATAAAAAGGGAGGCGGTAAAGGTTAAGATAGGGGCAATAAGGGGAAACTTTGATATCTTTAAGGTTAGGGATGTGGCAAAGGCTTTGGAGGACTACAACTTTTTACTTGATAAACTTTCCGGGATTAAAGAGGAAGCGGAGAAGATCCTACCAATAAATCTCGTTAAGGAGCTCGCCTTGAGGGTTTTAAGAAGGCCTTCCGTTGCGTCAAAAAGGTGGATATACAGGCAGTACGACTATATGGTTGGGACGGATACCGTTGTAGCTCCGGGTGAAGCAGATGCGGCGGTTTTGAGGATAAAGGGGGAGGATTACGCCTTGGCTCTTACCGTGGATGGGAACGGGAAGTTTTTGGAGATGGATCCTTATTGGGGAGCCCAGAGGGTAGCCTCGGAAGCCTGCGCAAACATAGCTTGCGTTGGGGGAGAGGTGATAGGATTTACCGATGGTGTGAATTTCCCATCACCCGCGGATCCGGTTGAGTATTGGAAACTTCAGGAAGCCATAAGGGGCCTTGCGGACTTTTCTTCATATATGGGAATACCCGTGGTTTCCGGAAATGTAAGCTTGTACAATGAGAGCGAAAGGCAGAAGGTTTTGCCGACCCTGATAATAGGGGCTGTGGGGATAATAAGAAACCTCGAAAGGATACCTAGTATGGGTACAAAGGGTGAGGGTTCTTACGTATATTTGGTTGGGTATCCGGCATCAAGGTTTGATCTTGGGGGTAGCGAGTTTCTGTTGGAAATAGCGGAGATTTTGGGTGTGGAAAATAAAGGGGAAATATTAAAGTTCGCCAACCTTCCAAACGCTTACTACAAGGACCTTGATTATGTTAAGGGTATTCTGAAAGTTGTTCTTGAAGCTATAAAGATGAACCTTGTGGAAAGTGCCCACGATATTTCCGAAGGGGGATTATTTTCCGCCCTTGCGGAAGTGGTGATCAGGGGAAAATCCGGTATAGAGGCGAGTGTGGAAGGTTTTGGTGAGTTGTTTTCCGAGCTTGCTCTAAGGTTCGTTTTGATAACCAAAAAACCCAAAGAACTTGAAGAGATACTTTCGGACAACGGCGTTATGTTCCAATTTATAGGGAAAACAACAAAAGAAAGAACGCTTAAAATAACCTATTACAGGAGAAAGAACTTGACTTTTAAGGTTTCCGAACTTGAAAAGGCGTACTATGGAACTTTTGAGAATATTGGATAGGATAAAATTTGAAACCTGCGCATGCATAGGTTCTTTTGACGGATTCCATTTGGGTCATCGTGCGATAGTTGAGGAGACAAAAAATTGCGCCCTATTGAGGGGTATGAAAACCTTGCTTATCACCTTCAGGAAACATCCAAGGTTGGATGAAAATTTGCTATTCTCCGAGGATGAAAAAATGGAATTTTTGGAAAATTTGGGGGTAGACTTTGTCCTACTTTTGGAAAGGGAGGATATGGAGATCAAGGCGGAGGAGTTCCTGAGGATCCTTATAGAGAATTTTGGGGTAAAAAGGTTGGTTATGGGTTTCAACCACAGGTTCGGGAAGGACAGGGAAGGGGATCCCTCCTTCATTATAAGCAGAATGGAGGATTTCCCAATAGAGGTTTTGGTCTTTCCCCCAATAAAGATAAACGGGATAACCGTAAGCTCATCAAACATTAGGAAACTCCTCCTTGATGGGAAGGTGGAAGATGTAATACCACTTTTGGGCAGGAGGTACTCCCTTAAGGGTAGAAAGGTGAGGGGTAGGGGTTTTGGGAGGATTTTGGGGTTTCCTACGGTGAATTTGGAGGTTGATAGGGAGAAACTTATTCCTAAGGATGGGGTTTATGCGGTTTATCTTCCAGAATTGGATAAATTTGGGGTTATGCATATAGGGAAAAGGCCCACATTTTCTTTGGGGAAAGCGCTTGAAGTGCATATATTGGACTTCGATGGGGATGTAGGGAAGACCTTAAGGGTGGAATTCATAAGGAGGATAAGGGATGTTAAGAAATTTGAAAGTGAGGATGAACTTAAGGAGGCAATAGCGAAGGATATTAGAGAGGCGTCTAAATTAAGGATGTTAGAACTTCATAAGGGATAGTGCCCCAAATTTTTGCTATTCTATCTGCGGTGTTATTCTCCCCCAAGATCTCAACCCTGTCCCCAACCTTAAAGCTTTCTTCCTTAGAAAATACCATAAATGCATCCATGGTGATCCAGCCTGCCACTTTATAAAATTTCCCTTTGATAAAAACCTCAAGGCCCTCAACCCTCCTCAAGCCGTGAGCATAACCCACGGGAATTACCCCCAAGAACCCATCATCACATACGAACTTTCCATCATAGCTAACCCTCTCCCCCCTTTTTACCCTCTTAACTTGTATAATTTTTGAGTACACCTTTTTTACGGGTTTAAGCCCCTCAAGTCCATAACCGTAAAGCAAGATTCCCACCCTTGATAGGTCGTAAATTGGTCCGAAGTTTATGAGCCCTAAGGAATTATTCACGTGCCTCCGTAGAGGTAAGCCTCGGGTAAGATCCTCAAATATTTCTATCTGTTTTCTTGAAAACTCGAGGTCGTAAGCTTTGGGGAAGTGGGTGAAGACACCCTCAACCCTAAACCTCTCCCTCGCCCTCTTATAGAAATCCAAAAATTCTTCGGGTTTTACACCCGTCCTATTCATCCCCGTATCTATCTCTATATGAACCTTAGTCCCTTTTGGCAAAACTTCGAGGGCTTCCCAGCCGTAAAGATTGAAAATTAAATTCTTTCTCTCGGAGAGCTCTTTTATGCTCCCATCAAGGGGGTCGTAATACAAGAGGAGGAATTTTGCGGGAAAATCGGAAACTGCGCTGTAATCCTTCGTTGAAGATATTAGAAACTCCCTTATTCCCATCCCGTACAGTTTCATAGATATTTCCCTTATTCCATGCCCATAAGCGTTCGCCTTTACAACCGCCATTATATCCTGCCCCTTTGAAAGTTCAAACACCTTCCCAACGTTGTACTCAAGCCCCTTAAGATCAATTTCCCTTTCAATCAAATTTCAGGGCCTCCGCTTGAATGACCTTTAATACCCCCTTATCCCTTATGACCTTTGGGGAATAACCCATATCGCTATATCCCATAGAAAAGATTTCAAGGAGGGGGATATTGACAAAATCCCTTTTCCTGATCTCGGGATGGGGGATGATGAGCTCGGGACTTACCACCGTCAGGTTTTCCCATAGGAGAATATCTATATCTATTATCCTGTCCTTATAGGGTTTCCCCTTTGAGGTTCTGCCGAGCTTTCTTTCAACCTCCTGAAAGAAATTTAAACTCTCAAATGGGTCCATCTCCGTTGATAAAAGAAGGCACATATTTAGGAAGCCCCTACCCTCAAAACCCACAGCTTCCGTCAAATAAACCGACGAGCAAGCCAACACCCTAAATTTTTCCTTTAATAACTTTACGGCCCTTACTAAGTTTAATAGCCTTTCCCCCTCGTTTGAGCCGAGGGATACATAAAGCTTACTCCTCACCCACCATAAACCTTACAAATCTCCTTATTCTATAATCCCCCTGTGATTTCAACCAATCTCCGAAGGTTATATTGTTGTCCCTAATGTAAGGTTGGCTTAGGAGGGTCTTTTCCTTTATAAACGCTTTAATCTTCCCTTCAACGATCTTCGGAATTACGTTTTCCGGCTTTCCGGATTCCCTTGCCTGCTCTTCGTAAATCTTTTTTTCCTTCTCTAAAACCTCCTTCGGAAAGTCCTCTTCGGATATGGCAAGGGGTGCCATGGCTGCTATTTGCATAGCGGTTTCCTTTGCCACCTCAAGGGATGGTGGGAAAACTTCCACCATCGACGCGAGCATATTTCCCGGATGGGCATATATGTATATCAACCCATCTGAGGTTTCAAAGTACGCGCACCTTTTAACTTGTATATTTTCCCCAACCTTACCCGCCAAAGCCTTCATCCCCTCCTCAACCTCAGCATCCACAAGGGTATTTATATCGTTCGTCTTCTTTTCCAGAAGCTTTTTTAATACAAACTTCCCGAAGTTTTGAAAATCGTCCGTCCTTGCAACAAAATCCGTCTCACATCCCACCTCAACCAAAGCCCCCCATTTCCCGTTCTCGTCAAGGGCGTAAAATACATTTCCCTGCCTCGTCTCCCTTGCTATCTTCTTTTCCCCCTTAGCTATCCCCCACTTCTTTAAAAGCTCCACCGCCTTATCAAAATCACCCCCGCTCTCCTCCAAAGCCCTCTTCACATCCATAAGCCCAGCACCCGTCGCTTCCCTCAAAAGCTGAATAGTTTTAACATCTATCTTTGACATAATTTAACCTCCCTTTGATTCCCTAGCCATCTTTCCATCAAGGTAACCCTGCGAAACTATACCAACGATAAAGTCTATGGACTTCATGGATTCGTCGTTTGCGGGGATAGGAAGATCCACGGATGTGGGATCCGCGTTGGTATCCACTATCCCTATGGTTGGGATCTTTAAGAGCTTGCTCTCGTAAGCCGCCATATCGTTGTACTTTGGATCCACTATGAAAACGAGGTCGGGAAGTTCGTCCATATCCCTTATACCGCCGAGCCTAACCTTTAGCTTTATATACTCCCTCTGCATCTTGAGGATCTCCTTCTTGGGATAGGGTAAGACTTTTCCTTCCCTCTTCAACCTCTCTATCTGTTCAAACAGGTTCTCGTATTCCTTCATCTTAAGGATCCTCTTGTAGATGGTTTCAAAGTTGGTTAGCATCCCCCCGAGCCATCTTTCAACCACATAGAAAGCCCCAACTCTCTCCGCATGCTTCTTTATTATTGACTTGGCTTGGGGTTTTGTACTTACGAAGAGGACCCTTCCCCCTCTTGCCCCCTCCCTCCTCATCAGCTCGTATGCCTTCTTTATGGCGACCGCGGTGTACCTGATGTCTATTATGTGTATTCCTTCTTTTGCGGTGTAGATGAAGGGTTTCATCTTGGGGTTCCATCTGCTTGTTCTGTGCCCGTAATGTGCCCCCACTTCCAAAAGCTTCTTCAGGAGGGCCTCGGTATCCTGCAAATACTTGTGGTAATCCTCCTCAGCGCTTGGTATACTGCCAAGACCTTCTTCTCTTAGTCTTTCCATATTTCATCCTCTCCTTTTTCCTTGCATCACGCGTGAGCATACCTTCCTTTTTGAAAACCTCCCTTAAACCATCGTTGAGCTTTAATAGCGCCCTTGCCAGGGCGTACCTAAGGGCTCCCGCCTGCCCCGAAAGCCCCCCTCCGTCCAATCTAACCTTAATATCCAGAACATCCTTTAAGTTGGAGAGCTCAAGGGGCTGTAGGGCGTACATCACCAGATCCTTCCTCTTGAAATACTCCTCGGGGGACCTACCGTTTATAAATATCCTCCCCGTACCCCCCTTGTATATGGTCACCCTTGCCACCGCGGTTTTCCTACCTCCCGAAGTCTGAATAATCTCCATAATTTCCCTCCTAAGTTTCCAAATTTAAGGGTTGTGGGTTTTGGGCGTGGTGCGGGTGGGAACTTCCCACGTAGATCTTTAACCTCTTAAGCCTCCTGTCCCTAAGCCTGTTCTTTGGTAGCATCCTCTTTACCGCAAGGAATATCACCTTCTCAGGGTTCCTTTCGAGCATTTCCCTTAGGGTAAATTCTTTTAAGTTGCCGGGATATCCGGAGTGAAAGCGGTAGAGCTTCTGTTCCATCTTCTTTCCCGTTACCCTTATCTTCTCGGCGTTTATTACCACCACGAAATCCCCGCAATCCGCGTGAGGGGTATATTGTGGTTTGTGTTTCCCCATAAGTATTTTGGCAATTTGACTCGCCAACCTACCCAATATCTTACCCTCAGCATCCACAAGCCACCATTTCCTTTCTACCTCATCCTTCTTTAGAAAAGGTGTTACTTTCAAACTTTACCTCCTTTTTGGTCGGGTATTATAAGGTTGAAGGACCTTAGGCGAAGTATAGGGGGAAAAGGGCGGAAAAGGTTGCAAACTTCAAGACCTTCCTCATTACGGAGTACTCCCCCCTGAATATTCTTCGGGAGAAGAGCCATAAAGGGAGATTCACGAGGGCGAAAACCCCGATTCCGTAAAGTGTTGAGTACCCAAAAAATACGGGAATTACATCCAAAATCGTCAAGAACATTATCCCGAAGAATATGATATATTGCAAGCTTTTCTCTTTAAAAACGTGCGCCACCGTCTTTCTATATATCTTATCCCCCTCCTTATCCTCAAGGCTCTTCACAAGCTCCCTAAGAAATTGAAGGTAGGCGCCCAAAAGGGCACCTGGGATGATCCTTTCAAGGTTCCCCAAATTCGCCCCGTAAAGAAAGGCGAGGAAAGTTGCAAAGGAAACCAAAATATTCCCCAAAATGGGAACCGCCTTTATTTCAAGGTTATAGAGGAGCCCCAAGAACATACCAAAAGAGCCCAAAAGGAGAGCCCAATTGGAGTGCTTTGATGAGAAATATAGCCCGAGGATCAAAAAGATCAAGGCAATCATATGTGCGTCCAAGAGGGAAGCTTCGCCTTTAACTAAGGGCCTTTCTGGATGGTTAAATCTATCAACTTCAAGGTCAAATATGTCGTTGGTGACGTTTATAAAGGCGGAGATGGAGAAGGCGCCAAGCATAGCATAGATAGGAAAACTTTCCCCGTATGTTATTTTGTTGGAGATGAAAACCACAAGGGAGGCTATTAGGCAGTTAAGGGGTCTTATGAGCCTTAGCATTTACCCTAAAAAGGAGGATCACCCCAAGGATCATAATGAAAAGGGCTATCCATTGGTTGAAGGTTAGGCCGAAGATGTACGCGTTTGGTTTGTAATGCCTCGTAAAATCCACGAGAAACCTAACAAATGGAGTGAATATTAGAGCGATAGAACCCACCAACCCGGGCCTTTCCGCCCCAAACCTTCTAAGCAAGAAAACGTACAACAAAAACAATATCGCATCCCCAAAGGATTCGTAAATTTGTGACGGATGAACGGGAACATCCCCGAACTCAAGGTGAGGCTCGCTACCCTCCGGAAATACGACGCCAAAAGGTAGATCCGTAGGCTTTCCATAACAACATCCGTTGAAGAAGCATCCCCACCTCCCTATGGCTATACCTAAGGTTATTCCGGGTATTGCGGAATCCAAAACCGCCCAAAGGTTCCACTTCTCCCTGTATATATACCACAAAACCGGTATAACTCCAAAGAGGATTCCGTAAAATATCAAACCCCCATGCCATATGGCAAAGATCTCCTCCAAATTCAACTTATAGTAATCCCAGTTTTCGATGACGAAAAAGAGCCTTGCGCCTATAACTCCAAATATCATCGCCCAGATCGCCGCATCCCAAACCTTGTTTTCACTTATTCCGAATTTTTTTAGGTTCTCCTTCGCAAACCAAACCCCCGCCAAAAATCCCAAGAGCACCAAAACCCCGTAAGTCCTTACTTGAAAACCGCCGATCTCAAACAGTATCGGATGCATAGCCCTTCATTTTAACGGTGTTATACAATCTACCCTTATCCCCCCTCCTATGGGAAAATAGAAAAGTATCCTCGTACGTGCAGGCTGGAGGAGGAACTATAAGCCTTACCCCATAAGATTCAAAGATCCTCCTATTGTACCCATAAAGGTCAAGCAGGTACTTCCCGTTCCCCTTGGGTATTGCAAATTTTCCGAAAAGCTCCGCAACTTCCTCCCCCACCTCATAACATTTCCCGCATATTCCCGGACCAAAAATTACAGTAATCTCTTCGGGTTTTACCCCAAAGTTCTCGTACATAGCCATCAACCCCTCAAGGGCTATACCCCTTATGCTCCCCCTCCAACCCGCATGAAGTACCCCAACCGCGAACTTTGAGATTAGGAAAATTGGGAAACAATCCGCGGTCTTTACACCCAAAACAACCCCCACCCTATCCGTTAATGCTCCATCCCCAGTATCCTCACGCTGACCCTTATAAATTACCACCCTCGCCCCATGCGTTTGAACAAGATTCAAATCAAGCGAAACGGGATTTCTACTTACCCTTATTTCAAATTTTTCCCCCACGAGATAGAACCCTTCGTCTATGCGCTCCCACATTCAAAATTCTAAGTTCGTTTTCCGCGTTAAAATATTCACATTATGAAAAGGTTGTTTTTGGTTCTTTTGGCTCTTTCGGTAGTGGCGGGATGTAAGAAAAGACCAACCCCTCCGGAGGATGGAGGTGGTGGAGGCGGAGGAGGGGGTGGAGCCGGTCCTACACCCGAAAGCATCGCGGTATATTTCGGCATAAAGACGGACAGCGCGTTCGTATATTGGGATAGCATATACTCTCCCAGTAGGGGTACCGCGGTGGATACTGTACTAACGATCTTCCATTCCTACATATCCTCAGGGGGGGAGCTTAGGGTTCCGCGTACGGACACCTTCCTAATTGCCAACAGGGTTTTAAAGGATACACTTTACGTTAAAGGAGACACCCTATACCAATACTACACCCTCGTTATTGATACTATTGGACCTTCCCCCGACACGATAAGGCTTAAAAATATAATCGGCATAAAGCCTTTAACGGTGGGTAAAACTTGGACACCCATAACCGGCAAACAATCCCTAAACGATACAATAAAGTTTCCTTTGATACCAACCTGCACCCTTATAGTTAGGCTTGACAGCTTCAGGATAGATTCCTCGAGGGCGAAAGTTATTGATTCCCTAACCATAACGGTACCCGGCGGATCCTTCAGCGTTTTCAGGATAGCTTATAACAGGCATGCAAAGGCTTTTTATAGACTATCAACAAAACCCTTGGGATGCCTCCCAATATCGGGCGATACGAATGCGACCTTTGACTCTTGGGATACCCTACATATAAAGCCCTATTTCGGCGCTGTCCTAACTGCGGGTAAGGATAGCATACAATTTAATACAAACCTCGTTTCCCAAATTGAGGTTTTGAGGAGGTACAGGGCGTACGTTAGGAAGGTACCCAGACCTTAATGATAACCGCGCTCAGGGGGTTCAGGGATATATGGGGTGAGGATTGGGAGGTTTTTGAGGAGATTATCTCTACCTTTAAAAACCGTCTGAGGGATTTTAACGTAGTTTGGATAGAGACCCCGATCCTTGAACCCCTTGAGCTATTTATAAGATCCGTTGGGGAATTTACCGACATCGTCCAAAAGCAGATGTTCTCATTTAGGGATAGGGGGAATAGGGAAGTTGCATTAAGGCCCGAGGGAACCGCGGGGGTGGTAAGGGCGTTCGTAGAAAATCGGCTAAGCTATCCCACAAGGTTGGCATATTTTGGTCCGATGTTTAGGGCGGAGAGGCCCCAGAAGGGTAGGTATAGGCAATTTTACCAACTTGGGGTTGAGTTCATAGGGTTTTCGGGTTCATACGCGGATGCGGAAGGGTTAATATCCGCGTACTTACCCTTAAAGGATCTGGGGTTAAAGGTTAAGGTTTTTGTGAATACCCTGGGTGGGGAGGAGGCGAAGGTTAAATATTCGGAAAAACTGAGGGATTACCTTATGGATCTGGATTTCCTATGCGAGGATTGTATAAGGAGGAGGGAAAGGAACCCCCTGAGGGTTTTGGACTGTAAGGTTTGTTCCCCAAAACTTTCTCCCCCGGATATCCTTGAAATGGTTCCGAAAAACGAAAGGGATAATTTTGATAGAACGATAAGAATATTGGAAAAATATGGCGTTCCCGTAGAGAGGGATCCCAAGTTGGTTAGGGGGCTTGATTACTATACGGGTTTGGTTTTTGAAATAAAGGTGGAAGAACTTGATGCAGCCCAAAACACGATTTTAGCGGGAGGTAGGTACGATAATTTGATTTACCAACTTGGTGGGGAAAACATTCCTGCCTTCGGTTGGGCGGCGGGTATAGACAGGATAAGCCTTATATACAAACCATATCAAAAACCCAAAGACCTTTACTTTGTTGTAAGAACTTCTGACGAATATTTCGAAGAGGCTTTTGAGATCCTGATGATTTTGAGGAATTCAAATAAAAGGGCGGATATGGTATTTGAGGAGGGGAAGAGCCTTAAGGCACAGATGAGGAGGGCGAACAAACTCGGGGCAAGATGGGTGATTTTTGTTGGGGAGGAAGAGGTAAAGAGGGGGGCTGTAAAGGTTAGGGATATGGAAACAGGAGAAGAGTTTATTACAACTTTAGAGAGCTAAGAAAAGAAGAACCCGGACATATCAGGGCAAGTTACAGGATGTTGTTTTAAAAGTGAAGGATCGCGCATATAGATGAGCTAATTGGGACAGAAGACAGTTAGTCGGAAAGGGGGGCTAATTAAGGCTCGCACATACAAATTCCCCTACCCTTAAAAGTTCCATGCATTGCCTTATATCCTCTTTGCTTATGAACTGTACATTTCCCCCCCTCTGTAGAAATTATACGGGTTTGTTTGAAAGCGGTTTTTTCATAAAAATAAACACCCACACTATTACAACATTATAATACCCACACTATGATGATACCTCAAAATATCTCTGGCGCTCTTGGCGGTAGGATGGTTTGCGGGATGTAGAAAACCATCCCCAACCTCCTTTATGCGAGCTTATAGTATATTTATAAGGTTTCCCGATAGGCAAGTCTCCTGGCATCAGTTCGGTATAGCCACCGTCAGTCCCAACTTCGTACCCGAGGTTAAGTTCAACGGTAGGCAGATCCCGCGCGAGAATATAGATTACGTTTTTGGTGAGTTTAGAGGATGGGACACCCTACCCACGATTTCGCCCAACGCGGAGGTTCAGATGGAGGTGAAATATAGGGATCTGAACGAAAAGGATAAAACCGCAAGCTCAAAGGTAAAACTTCCCTCGGAGCCTTCCGCAAGCGTAAGCATTACTGGTGGCAATATAAGGGTCGCGTGGGGAAAACCCGATAAAAAGACCGTCTCGTTCGTTTATGTTGAAATATACGCCAGATGTTATGATGGAGTTAGCTACTCGTATAACTCCAAAGACACCGTAATAACCGACATAGAGAACGTCACGGAAGTTAGCAGGACGCTTGGGACGATGTGCGCTCCCATAACCAATCCGGTTGAAGTATTTGCGCGAGGAATAGTAGTAAATTTCTACGGTCCTTGGTCTGGATCAAAGGATAACATAAAAGGGATAAAGGGCCAATACTACGGAGGCGCAGGTGTTGCTAGTTTAGCGAGCTGGCCCTCTTCCTCAAGGGTGGCGAAATTTGATGGGAAATTTAACCTCAACAGGGAAGAGTTCTTCAATAGGATGATAAACACCATAGAAAAGCATTTTGGAGTTCCCGAAGAGGGTAGCTGGATAAACGGATTTTAATATCCCGGGGCAATTTTCAGCTTTACAATAAAGGGATGAGGAAGTTTCATATAAAGACGTTTGGTTGTCAGATGAACGAACTTGACAGCGAGATAATCAGGAGTATGTTGGAGGAAAGGGGTTTTGTTTATTCCGAAAACCCGGAAAATGCGGAGATCATCCTGATAAACACTTGTACGGTTAGGGAGAAGGCGGCGAGGAAAGCAAAGCACCTTTTGAGATTCTATAAAAATAGGGGAAAATTTGTTGGGGTTTTGGGTTGTTTGGCTCAGCAGGAGGGGGAGAAACTCTTGAAATACGGGGCGGATATTGTGGTGGGAACCAGGGGTTATAACGAACTTCCCAAGCTTTTAGGTTCTATGGAGGATAAGGCGGTGGTATGCCAAGACCTCGGGCTACATTACACCACAAAGAGGAAGGCACTAAGCCATTCCGAATACGTGAGCATACAGTACGGTTGCGATAACTTCTGTACCTTTTGCGTGGTTCCTTACACGAGGGGTAGGGAGATATCAAGGCCTGCAGAGGAGATATTGGAGGAGGTTAAAAACCTTGATAGGCAGGGGGTGGTTGAGATAACCTTACTTGGTCAAAACGTAAACAGCTACTTTGATGGAAAGTATGACTTTGCGGACCTTTTGAGGATGATAGAGGAAAACACGAGGAACATACGCAGGATAAGGTTTACGAGCCCGAACCCTAGGGACTTCTCTTACAAAGTTCTAAAGGCGGTGGCGGAAAGCGAAAAAATAACCGACTGGATCCACCTACCCTTACAATCCGGTTCTGATAGGATCCTGAGGAAAATGAACAGGGGTTATAATAAGGCGGAGTACCTTGAGCAGGCATACTTGATCAGGGAACTTATGCCCTTTGGGACGATAACCACGGACATAATCGTGGGGTTTCCCGGGGAGACGGAGGAAGATTTTGAAGAGACCCTTGAAGTTGTTAGGAAAGTTAAGTTTGACGGCGCATTTATGTTCATATACTCCCCCAGGCCTAATACTCCCGCGGCGTTTTACAAGGATCAGGTGGATGAGGAGGTGAAGGTGGAAAGGCAGAGGAGGTTGATAGAAGAGGTGAATAAACATGCGATGGAGAGTAGGAAAATTTTCTTGGGAAGGGAGGAGGAGGTTCTCATAGATGGGATAAGCAAAAAGAGCTTTAAGGAATCTTCGGGTAAGATAAGGAACGGATTAACGGTTGTGGTGGAGGGATTGTTTAAGGTTGGGGAATTCGTGAAGGTAAGGATAAAGGAGATTTCGGGATTAACGTTGAGGGCGGAGCCTATAAAAAGCGAAAGCGCTGTCCCCGCCCTTCACGAACTTAAATAGCTCAATACCCTCAATTTCTGGGGGTTTTATTCTGCTGGAGAGCTCCAGAATAAATATCCCGTTTTCTTTCAACAAATTCTTTACGCACTCTAAAATTTCTTCGTACCTTTCCCAGGAATATGGTGGATCCGCGAAGATGATATCAAACCTTTCCCCACCCCAATTCCTACAAAACTTTAACGCATCTTCCCTTATAACCAAACCCAAATCCAACACCCCAAGTTTTTTAAGGTTTTCATTCACCACCTTAGCGCTCTCGTTTCTGATATCCACAAATACGCAAAATTTTGCACCCCTTGATATCGCCTCCAAACCCAGGGCTCCGCTTCCGCAAAATATATCCAAAACCCTCAATCCTTCAACATCCCCGATTATATCAAAGATCCTTTTTCTGTTGAAGGCGCTCGTGGGCCTTATATCTTTCGGTACTTTTATCTTAAATCCCCTAAATTTACCTCCAGTTATCTGCATCTTTCCTCCAAGATTTTAAAAGCCTCCTTTAAGCTCCAATTCGTGGAATTTAGGATTTTCTCCGCTTCTTCCCCGCTTACTCCGAACTCCTCCATAAGCGTTTTAACAGCCCTAGCCTTTAACTTTCCAGAAAGTGATACCATATCCACCATCCTACCGCGCCTGATCTTCTCAAGGAACACGGCCCCTAGGAGGGATATGGTATTTAAAATTACCTTCTGAACGGTAGCGGACTTCATCCTCGTTGAACCCGGCAAAATTTCGGCCCCAACATCCACGCACAGGTTTATATCCGCCTTTATTTTAACCCTATCCTCAGAATTCGTTGAGATAAGGACCGTCTTACAACCCATCTCCTTAGCCCTATCTATTGCACCCTTTACAAAAGGCGTTCTACCCGATGCTGAAATCCCAATTAAAAGGTCTTTTCCCGAAAGTTTCAACCTTGAAACCAAAGCCTTACCCACAAAGTACCTGTCCTCCGCCCCTTCCCTTGAGGAAAATACCGCGCCCTTCCCCCCCGCTATAAAGGCCATAACCCTATCTTTACCTATCCCGAAAGTGGGGAACAATTCGGCGGATTCCATAATCGCGAGCCTACCCGATGTCCCCGCCCCAACCATAACCACCCTACCTCCATTTCTCAAGCTTTCCGCCCAAATTTCCGATATTTGTATTATTTTATCATAATATTCCAAAACCTTCAAAAGCCCATAAATGTTATCCTTAACCGAGAGCTCCACTATCCCCTTAGGTGATAGATCATTTAGGCTGATCTCCTTACTTTCGGTTTTGAGGATGGATATTTCCCTTAAAACCTCATAGAGGTTCATTGAACGAAGATTTTAGGGTAGAATAGACGTTTGAGGGGATTTCTGGCTTTAATTTTGGCATCCTTCTTTTGGGGCACATCCCCTCCCGCCACGGAATTTGCCCTTAGAAACTTTTCCCCGCAAGTTATAATATTTTTGAGGTTCTTCTTAAGCTCAGTTCTCCTTTTTGTTTTCTTGAGGAAAAGGCCTATTTTATCAAAACCCGCGATAACTTTGGGATTCTTAAATGCCTTGGCGTACGAATTTCAATTTACCGGGCAGGTTTATACCACCGCGGCGAAGGTGGCAATAATTTCCAACACCTTTCCCATTTTTGTAGGGATCCTTTCACCCATATTTTTGGGCGAGAAACCGAATCTCAAACAGATTGCTTCAATAATCTTGGGGATCCTCGGAATTCTCTTAGTTGGGAACGTTTTCAGCTTTGTTGGGATCAATTTGGGGGACGCCCTTTCTTTAATCGCCTCCCTTATCTACGCATTATACGTAATTATCGCGAAGAAGTTTTCAACGAGGGAGAACCCGATAATTTACACCTTTTCCACCAATTTGATATCCACAGCAACCGCATTCCTCTTTCTGCCTATATCTCCAAATTTTTCTCCCGACCTTTTATCCATACTTTCAATAATTTGGCTTGCGGTTTTCCCATCCACCTTGGGTTATGCCCTATACTTTTACGGTTTAAGGGAGGTGGGGGCTATATCCTCTTCGGTGATAATTTTATCTACCATAGTTTTCGGTGCGCTACTCTCAATTCTTATACTCGGAGAAACCTTGAACCTTACGGAAAGTCTGGGATTACTCCTTGTGTGCCTTGGCGTCCTAATGGCGAGGTGATTAGATGCTCCTCTTCAATCCTTCCACAACCATATAAACCCTTTCCTCCCCCATATTTCCCCAGAGGGGTAATGTTAGGGTCCTTGAGGAGTACTCCTCGGTTTTCGGTAGCTTTTTACCGTTGTTGTAAAACGAAAATAGATGGACGGGTGGGTAATGTACGCTCGTGGATATACCCATTTCCGCCAGCCTTTCCGCCACTTTATCCCTATTCACCCCCTTGGGTAAGATTATGGGAAATATATAGTGGGAGGAAGCTTCAATGGGAATATCGAGGAAGGGTATTAGGATTTCTGGAAGTTCTTCCGAAATTAACTTCCTGTAAAGGGAAACGAGCTTTTCCCTCTTTCGGTTCTCCTCTCTCAGTTTCCTCAAATTCGCCAAACCTATTGCGGATTGTAGCTCCGATGGCCTAAGGTTTAATCCGAGATCCAAAACGTCATATATCCTGTTCTTTCCCTCCCTAAACCTCTCCCAAGAGGATGTACTCATACCGTGGGATCTGAAAAGTTTAGCCCTTCTGTATATTTCCGAATCATCGGTTAAAATGTACCCCCCTTCCCCCGTTGATAGGTTCTTATTGGCAAAGGTGCTAAAGGCCCCTATTTTCCCCCATGTTCCCGCAAATTTTCCCTTATAAAATGCCCCATGCGCATGGGATGCATCCTCTATCAAAATTAAGCCCCTATCCTCGCAAAGCTCCCTGATCTCATCAACGAAAAGGGAATAACCCGCATAATTTACATACACAACCCCGGAAACATCCCTATCTAAAACCTTCTCAACTTCTTCCGCGGATATTACCAGATAGTTTAAAGAGTGAATATCGGAAAATACTGGTTCCAAATTGAGGAAAACCAAGGCGTTGACCGTTGCCACAAAAGTTAGAGAAGGTACTATCACCTTTCTTTTCAAATTTGCGGCTCGGTAGGCTGCCAGTAAAGCCGAGGTTCCACTGCTGAAGGATAAAGCAAAATTAACCCCGTAAAATTCCCTTAAAGCCCTTTCATACTCCTCCGTTTTTGGTCCCATGGATACCCATTTGCTTCTCAATACCTCCAAAACTTCCCTCTCTTCATCCTCATCCCAATTCAGCTCAAAAAGGGGGATCTTCATCTAAAGTGTTGCCAACCCAAGGGTGGGATCTTGTTCCCCTTTATATCAAATACCCCAACCTCCCCAAGCCTCACCTCACCTATTTGTGTAAATTTTAAATCTTCCAAGATTTTCGTATATTCCTTGGGAGCGGTTATGATAAGCTCGTACTCCTCACCACTTGAAAGGGCAATTTCGTAAGGATCCCTGTTTAGGTTCTTTGCAACGAACTTTACGGAATCCTTTATTGGTATTGCGCTTGGGTCAATATATATGCCCATTTGGGATGCTTTGGCCATCCTCCACAGATCTATTGCCAAGCCGTCGGAAACATCAATGGCGGAGCTTACATTTATACCCTCCGCCCTCACCCTCAAAGCCTCCTTTATCTTGGGTTCCGGGGAGGAAACCTTCATCCTCGTTTCCCTAAACCACCATTCGTAACCTTTAGCCTTCAGCTCCTGACCCAAGAAAAATGCCTTTACCCTACCAAATTCCCCCGTCACGAACACAAGGTCCCCATCCTTGGCACCATCCCTCCTCCAAGCGGTCCCCCTCTTCACCTCCCCCAAAACCGTTATGGTTATTGAAAGGGAACTTCCCCTACTTATATTCCCACCCAGAAGATCCACGCAGTACTCCTTTAACAAAGTTTCAAAGCCTTTGTAAATCTCCCTTAACCTTTCAAGGTTTTTTTCGCTAACCTCAACATTTACGAGTATCCCCAAGGGTTCCCCACCCATAGCCGCTATATCGGAAAGCGCCCCAGCGAGGGCCCTGTGCCCGATCTCTTCGGGCCTAAGCAAGGAGAAGGTAAAATGTACCCCCTCAACGGATGTATCAACGCTCACTATGAGATCCTTAAACAGGTTCTCCCTTAAAACCGCGCAATCATCCCCAACACCCAAAACTACCCTGGACCCGTAATTCCTAAAATTTGAAACCAGCTCCTCTATTATTCTATCTTCCTCCATTCCCCTCTTCCTTGAACTTTTCCTCAAAGACTACTATCTTGTAATCTTTCTTTATCTGCTCAAGAACCTGCTCGTAAAGGGCCTTCTCTTTTTCGTACCTCAACTTCTCGCGGATGTAAGACTTCACCTCGTCAAAGGGCTTTACCCTCTCCTTTATCTTCTCCAAAACCCTATAGACCGCCCAGTTCCCATCGTTGAGCTTTCCTATGCTCCAAACCCTAAGGGGTTTCTTCCATGCTTCCTTAAACAGGTCTGGCTCCTTGTCGGGGATAAGGAAGGCAAATCCCCCAGCCATACCTTCTCCCGTGTAAGCGGATGTCTTCCTTATGAATTCCCTGAGCTTGTTCTCGTTCTTTATTGAAGATACCTTAGCTAGGACCTTGCGGGCGGAATCCCTCGTGGGTACTACCACCCTCTGTACCCTGATCCTTGCCATCTCCTTAAACTCCTTATCCTTGTTCTTCTCGTAATACTCCTTAACCTCATCGTCGGAAACGGAAACCTTACCCTTTACGAGGACATCATAGAGGCGCAAGAGCATGGCATCCCTGTAAGAATCCCTTAGGCGTTTGAAGAATGGGTAATGGAGATAATACCTCCTAAACTCCGCCTCCGAAACCTCCAAGATCTCCTGAACCATAATGTCATTTACGAGCTGATATGCTCCTTTTGGCGATAGATAATAAGACCTATACCTCGCGGGCATCTTGTTTAGTCTATCCTCAAAATCCGCCTTTGTGATGGCCTTGTTTATCTTCTGAATCACCGCAAGGGTTTCGGGCAAGGCTTTTAAGAAGTTCTTCTCCTCCTCCGTCAAAACCTTACCCTCATACTCCTTTTCTTTTTCGCCTTTCCTAACTTCCGAGGTATCCTCCTTTAAGAAGATCTTAACCCCATAAAACTCCCTTAACCTTTTCTTTTCACTTTCAAAAACCTCCCTCTCCTTCTGCCCCTCCACCGCTCCCCTCACCATCGTTTTAACTTCCTCAAAGCTCCTTATCCTATCCTTCTCCTTGCCCTCAACCTTTATAACCATCCAGAGGGTATCCCTCTTGTAAATAAACACGCTTCCCGTGACCTTTTCGTAAGCTGCGTTAAAGATGTCCCTCAAGCTCTCGTAAGTATCGTAAATTGAGAGCCTTCCCCCCGTTTCAACATCCGCCTTCTCAACGGAAAACTCCTTAACCAGAGAATCTATATTCTTACCCTCTTTAACGTATTTCAAAACCTCCTTCGCCTTTGCGCTATCTTTTAGAACGATCCTCCTTATATCCACCCTTGCGGGGACCCTATATTGGGACTTGTTGGCATTGTAATAAGCCAGGAGTTCCTGATCCGTGGCCTTTGCCTTCTCCCTAACCCCATACTGATAGTAAGCCTGACGAAGGATGTTTATCTTATCCATCTCAACCTTTTCCCTCACTTCCTTTGAAGTGTCAAGGCGCATACTTTCCGCAAGCCTGAGCGCCGCAACTTCTATAGCCAACCTCTCCGCTATCTGCTTCCTACCCTCGGGATTGTCAAACTGGGCCCTATTAAAGGGTGGTATCTGTTCAATGGCGTAATCCACCATCATAGAGGTTACATAACCCCCATCATATACAACCACTGTGTCTGGGAAGTTCCTCCTGAACATCTCCTCAACCGCCTGGGATGCGGATTCGAAGTACTTACCGTTTGGGAACCTTATTGCCAGCTCCTCATAGAGCTTTCCCGCCTCCGCGTAATTTCCCAAAAGCTCCGAAAGTAAAGCCTTCCTGTATAAAACTTCCTGAGATGCGGGGGAAGTTTTCTTAACCTTAACTTTATTCACCAAATCCAGCGCTCTCCTGTAATCCCTGTACCTGTAGAGGTAAATATCCGCGGAGAGCAGATTCCCCCAATGTCCGTCCGCTTTCCTCAGATCGTTGAGGGCCCCCTCGTAATCCCCCTTAAGTTCCTTTAGAAGGGCATTTGTGATCCCCTCATTTTTAACGAACCCATCCTCAACATACTTACCCGCGCAGGACAAAACAAAAAACAACAAGAAAAATCCTAGAAACCTCCTCATAGGCGGGAATTATAAAGGGGGAATTTCGACACACAGGACGAAAAATTTAGATTCAGAAAAACTGGTTAATAAAAAATTTTTGGCGAGGAGGGGGCTTAAACTCTTGAGAGTTCTTTTTAGGATTATTCTTTCTGACCCACGCTGTTTTATCACTTGTATGTATCTTTGTCTATAGGCTCCTTCAATCCGGTAGCCAAAGAGGTGATGTTAGAAAAGTTCTCTACGCTCAATCATCAATGCCATCTATTTTTCTCAGTTGGTTGTTGGATAAATCTAACAGTCGCTCTACAACTTTTGATCCTTTCAGGGCAGTAATAATTTCTGCCCTTGGAGGGTTGCCTGTCAAAAGCTTAAACCTAAGAACATCACCATCTACGATATACTTGAATCTAAAATCCTTTCTCTTCCACCTTTACCAGCCCCAAAAACTCTCCATTTGGCACACAAGTTAAAAGAATAGCATCAATTTTGTCCGAGATCAAGTGGGTAAGTCTGCGTTAAATATGCTGGGTATTGTATAACTGGTTTGGTTTTTTCCAATGTTTGCAACGCCTTGCCAATCCGCTGGGTTTTCATCTAACGCAGTTTTTATGTCAATATGAACTCTAAAACCTTCTTCAGAGTCAAAAACTAAATCCGCACCTATAGGTGTTGAATTGGGAATTTTGAACAGTGCTGAAGCCCAATTATGAAAAACTCTCTCTGCTCCCATATTAAGGTCGCTTTGTTTGTATCCTTTCCTTGCAGTCCTAAGAAAATTATATCAATCCTTATTATATCAATCCTTGAATTTAAAAGGTTTAAAATCTCGCCTATCCTATTTAGCATAAGCGTCTTTATTGTGATAAAATATCTAAACTCTGCTTCTTCAATTTTAACCAACTTCCTTAACATATCCTTTACATCTTTCTTTTATTAACTCTGCAAAGCTTGGATTTATCTCAACCAACACTGCATTCCTACCAAGCTTGGACGCCACCTCACCCACAGTGCCCGACCCTGCAAAAGGGTCTAAAACTGTGCCACCTTCGGGACACCCAAGCCTTATACACATCTCCACCAGCTTGCGTGGAAAAACCGCAAAATGTTCTCCCTTGTAAGGTTCCGTTGCGATTGCCCATACATCTCCTATGTTTTTACCCTCTGGATGGCTTTTCACAGTGGAAAGTACCACTACTCTATCCAAAATTAACCTATCGTATGTGTCATCAAGCCCTAAAATCTCCTTCAGCTTGTACCAGTCCTCAGGGCGAGGAATGCTTCCACCCTTACCCCAGTGGGAAAAATCCTTTCTTAGCCAGTGTCCCACTGTATGG
Organism: Candidatus Caldipriscus sp.; assembly: GCA_049414445.1. Lineage (GTDB taxonomy): Bacteria > Hydrothermota > Hydrothermia > LBFQ01 > LBFQ01 > Caldipriscus. Next base: position 62,275 of record JBMSAP010000083.1, read on the forward strand.
ATGGAACCAAGCAACTCTCCCAGCTTTTTCAGGGTTAGCCTTCTTTCTTTTAGGTTTTTTCTGAGGTAGTCTGCTATAAGCCCTTGAGGAAATAGCCATTTTCTTTTGATTATAAGCTTCTCTCCCGTGATTGATAATCTGCCTGCCGGAGATGCTGTTAAAAGGTTGGCTTTTTTATACTTTTCACTCTGTCTTGAAAAAAGTCCATTTTTTGCATCTTCATATTTTATTTCAGAATATTCAGAATACTCTAATAAGTGCGGTTTAGGGAGTTCCTTGGTTCCACAATGCTTGCATATAAACCTCTTGTTATTGGCATAAGACAAATGAACATCCCAATAGCTAAGAGTTTTGCCACAGTTCCCACATATGAAGTTAGCACGTTTTTGATTCAAAGAAAACTCAAGCCATTCTTCAAATCCACTTTCCCAAAGAATTTTTAAAAGTTCGCCTTTAATTTCTATAACCCTACCGCTACGTTTGTTTCTATAACTCAAACTATCCTCTACGCTTGCGTTGAGCAATTTGCTAAAATCTATAGCGTAAAACAATTGGGGTTTTTCATTAACCTCTTCAAGATTAAAGTAATACACTTCCTTGCCAACATTTTTAACGAAAAAAAGAACAGCCTCATATGTGTTATTTAATCTATTTCTTGCTGGTGTGGGCATTGCGTTTGGTTTATACCAAATGATCTTGTTCTTTAGGACATATTCAGCTTTCTTCATTTCCAAAACCACCATCTCTGGGATCAGTAAAAGCTCTTCGTTCTCATACTTATACCCTATGTTTAAAAATACAACCGCTGTATTCTTAAGTTTGTTCCATAGCAATCTAAAAACATTGGCTATTTCTTTTGCATACTCCTCAGGGCTGTTCTCCTGTCCTATCTGCCCTGCAACACCATAATCCCTTTGCCGATAATATGGGGGTGACGTGATAACACAATCAATGCTATGATCTTTAATTTTTTTATAAACCTGTCTTATATCGCCCAGAATAAGTTGAACAGCCATTTTATTAATTCTCTATCTCTTCGTAGAGCTTTCCCGCCTCCGCGTAATTTCCCAAAAGCTCCAAACGCAAAGCCTCAACGTACTTACTCGAGTAAGACAAAACCAAAATTAACACTAAAAATCCCAAAAATCTCCTCATAGCCGAAAATTATAAAGGGGGAATTTCAACCTTATAATTCCCAACTTATGAGAAGGTTTCTATACCTGTTATTTCTCCTTTCTTTACCTTTGTTTGCCCAAAGATCGACCCCAAAAACTCCGCAGGCTCAGGCTCCCAAATTACCCTACTCCGTATGCTCGGCTCCGGAAGTCTATATTAAGGCAAGGATAGCGGTGAATCCCACGGGGAAATATGCCCAGAATTTTAGGGGAAATTTGAACACATACCTTCCCGTAATTTTAAAGAGGGCGAGGGAATATTTTGAAAGGACGGATGGAAACTCGATAAGAATAGTTGGGGGAGGGTACGTTGAGATCCCCTTTGGCACCTTCTCAAAGCTAATAAACGATTCTTTAACCGCGGCCCTGCATAAGGATGACACCGCTTACGGGAAAACCCCATATTTGGTGGATATAGTTATAGGTGAGGATGCTTACGGGCTCATTGGGAAAATTTGGCTTATAAACCTTGAGAGCGAAGTGGTTTATGAGGTATATTCTTATAGAATTCCCGCCACCGCAGTTAGAGATGTTTTACAATCCATCATTCTCCTGACGGACAAGCTAACGGAGCAGATGGGTTCGCTTCTGAGGAGGATAGCGGTAAAAGAAACCATGACGATGTTCTCCGTCCAAGTTGTTGAAGAGGCGGATATATCTCAGGATAGGTTTGTGGCGATAAGGATTTCTTCGGCAACGAACGCTGAAGGAAAGAGTTTGTTTGATATTCTCGGAAATAGAGCGGGGGTTGCGGTTAGAATTTTAAGCGGTGAGGGTAGGCTTACGAGCGGTGAAAAGGTTGAAGGGTGGAATGTGGTGAGAGGTCAAAACCCTGTTATCCTCTATCAACCCCCCAGCTGTACGGTATTCAACAGGAAAAACCCCATAGAATTATCCTTTGAGGTTGCGCCCGTTTGCCCCAGGGACAACAAGATCATTTCGGTTAAACCAACTCTATCCTCGGGTAAAACATCCTTTAAGGTGAAGGCACCTTATGCTTGGAGGGTCTCAAGCACGGTAAATGTTACATCAAGGAACACGAGCTTGTCTTACAAGTTAGATTACGTTTTGCACTCAAGGTTTGCTTGCAGGAACTTTATAGATGGGAGCTCAAAGTTCGCCCAAACCTTTGGGATCTCCGGAGAGGATGTCCTTTTCGTTTCCGACAACTTCCTGAAAAATAAGAAGATCGGTGAGGTGGATAGGGGTAAGGTTTTGTCCGTGAAGTATAGCGACTGCGGGGTCTTGGATCCGTGGAAGCTAAAGGATCCAAATATAGATACGGTATTCTTTGCGGTGTATAATGTGGGAAGGACGGCAGATGTAGCGTTTAGATACTATATAAACGGCGGGCTTATGGTAAGTGGTGTTGGGAGCGAAAACACGATCTTTGACCTTTTGGGCATGAGGGTGGTGGGAGGAGATAGGGTGAGGTTCTCGGATGTTCCTGTCTTCATAAAAGACCCGTTAATATTTAGGCAGGGAAATTCCTCGGTATTATCCTTTAAACCCTTCTCCGCAAATATGACCCTTACAACAACCTTCACAAACTCCGGATGTGGTAAAGAGGATATCACCATCACGGTACAAAGTACCTTCCAACCCATAATAGAATGCGATTGCGTTGCCCATAAATTTGCTGAGGAATAAAAAAGGGGGGTGAATTATGGCTTACAAGCCAATATCCCATACATCGGAGGTGGGATTTGAGGTTAGCTCTATGGATTTGGAGAAGCTTTTTGTTGAGAGCGCAAGGGCACTCTTTAGGGAGATGTTGGGAAGCTTATATGGGATAAGGATCCAAGGGGAGAAGAGGGTATACCTTGAGGGGGAGGACATTGAGGATCTACTACACAAGTGGCTTTCCCAGCTCCTTTACGAGTTTGAAACATCAAAGATGGTTTTCAGGCAGTTTGAGGTGAAGATAGAGTTTGAGGATGATAAGTTCAAGCTTCACGCAAAGTTGGGAGGGGAACCCTTCGATCTTTCCAAGCATTCAATAAAAAAAGCTTTGAAGGCGGTCACAAGACATAAGCTCCACGTCGAGAGGGAAAGGGGTATATGGAGGGCATCGGTGATAATAGACGTATAACTTACGAAGAAGCTGGGGTTTCCATAGGTAAGGCGGATTCCCTTGTGGGATGGTTGAAGAAAAAGAATAAAATTATCGGTTCCTTTTCCGCAACGGTAAAACTTGGAAAACAGAGGATCCTTTTATCCACGGATGGGGTTGGGACGAAGATCTTACTTTACATAAAGGCGGGGAAATTTAGGGGTTTGGGGCAGGACCTCGTTGGGATGGTTTCAAACGATATATTGGCGGATGGAGGTAGGATGGTTTATTTCTTGGACTACTTTGCAACTTTCCCATTAAGGGAGGATTGGGCAAAGGAGGTTTTGGAGGATATAATATCCTCTTGTAAAAAGGTCGGGGCAAAACTCGTCGGCGGTGAAACCGCAGAACTTCCCGGCCTAATAAAGGAAAACACCTTTGATGTTGCGGGTTTTGGAATTGGCATCCCGATAAAGAAGAGGTTTGGTAGGGTTAAAAGTGGGGATATCTTAATAGGACTTCCTTCCTCCGGCTTCCACTCAAACGGCTATTCGTTAATAAGGAAAATTCTGGAGGAAAGGAACCTTGATCCATTTAAAACCTATCCCGAGATCGACGAAAGAAGGGCTTTAATTGATATCCTCCTCACACCCACGAGGTTATATCATAGGGAGGGGTTGAAGATGTTTCTTAAATTTGGGGCGAAGAGGGGGGCGCACATAACGGGAGGGGGGCTTATGGGAAATTTACCGAGGGCGCTTGAGGGAAGGGAGGCAAAGATATACTGGGAGAACATACCCACGCCGGAGTATATGAAAAATTTTATAAAGCTTGGCGGGATAGATGAAGGGGAGGCTTGGAGGGTTTTCAATATGGGGGTAGGTTTCGTATTTGTGATCCCGAGGAAAAACGCTGAGAAGGTTTTATCCCAATTCAGGGATGCCTTCATCTTGGGAGAGGTATTATGATCCCCCTTTATTGGCTAAATATATCCGTTCCATATTCGCATAACATAGAGGTTTTTGGGGGATACAGGAGGGTAAGGTCTTACTGGACGGGTTATACCTCCTTTTTCCTCCCAGAAAATCCCAAGTTTAAAAATTTACAGAAGAGGAAGGTCCTAATCCTGAAACCGAATAGGGAAGAGGAATTGAGGGAGTACAGGTACGGGGATTCGGAGTTTCAGGTGAAGACGGTAAGGGCGGATACCCTTCACAAGCTCGGTTTTACGGGTAAAGGGGTAAAAATCGCAATATTTGACACGGGCTTTGACCTAACCCATCCATCCCTTATGGGGGTTCAGGTTAGAGGGCAGATGGATTTCAACAGCGGAGACAGGATAAATTTAAACGGTAGAACCCTCCCTACACCGGAGGGCGTTTTTTATATACACTCTTACGATTGCGCGATTAGGGGGACGGATACATTCTGCGTTTATTCCGGAATAGATGAAAGGAGCATAGCGGGGATCAACATAAACAGGTGGGACCTTTATTTGGTGAAGGGGGAAACTTTGAAGGTCCTTTCAAGGGGCTTTGAGATAAACCCAAGCTTAACCGTTAGGAATGATACCCTATACCTCTCCTGGTCCTCTTATGGGAACTTGAAGCTTGGTGCGATTTACAGGGATACCCTTGAAAGTGCGCAAGATCTTGGGAGGGGATATATGGCGATTTTGAGATCATCAAGCTCGGGACTAAAGGTTGGGGTATTCACCGGAGACAGCGTAAAACTCTGCGATTATATTACATCTTTGATTTGTTCAATCTCAAAGCCAGTTAAAGGGTTCGGGGGTATGTTTTTAAGCGGGGATAGCCTTTTCTTCTCGGATGGGGACAGCATATTTTTGTTTAAGGGATCATCTTACAGCTTTCTTGTTGAGGGGTTTTATCCCGTTGAAAACTCAGGTAGGCTCGCATATATTAGGAACGACTCCCTTTTCGTTGATAACGCGTTTGTCCTTAAGGTCCCTTACCTTGAGGACTTTGCCCTTTACAGTGATACTTTGGCTGTGCCGATGGAAGATTACATTTCCCTTTATTCCTTAAGCCTTAGAAGGGAGATAAGGAGGGTGGGTTGGACCTTTTGCAACAGGCCAAAGTTTTTAAATGGGGTTTTGGTTTATAGGGAGAGGGGGGACACGATAGCGGAAGTTCCGAGGTACGGGGTTGGGAAATATCACGGGACGAGGGTGCTTTCGGTTTTGGCGGGTTATGTGGGTGGGAGCTTGGTGGGTATAGCCCCCGGAGCGGAGTATTACCTTGCAAAGACGGAAAAGGTAAGTAGGAGCGATACCACATCCCAGTGGGAAAATAGGATAGAGGAGGATTTTTTGGTTTCCGCCCTTGAATGGGCTTCGAGGAAAGGAGTTCAAATAATTAACATCAGCTTAGGGTATGGGGGGGATGTGGGTTATACGAAGGGTATGATGGATGGGAAAACCGCAATATCATCCATCGCCATGTCCAAGGCACTTGATAGGGGAGTTTTGCCGGTTATATCCGTAGGGAACGTAAGCTCAAGGGCCGTGGATCCGAACGTTGGGGATACCACTTTGAATGCCCCAGCGGACGCCTTTGATGTAATATCCGTAGGAGGGGTAATTTACGATAGTGTGAGGAAGAGGGTAGTTTTATCTTCAAGCTCCGCCTGTGGTCCCAGCGCGGACGGTAGGGTAAAACCCGAGGTGGTCGCTCCCTTTGAGGTGATAGCCGCGGACGAGGGAGGAAGGTTGGTATATACCTCGGGTACATCCTATTCTGCACCCATAACCGCGGGGGTTTTAGCCTTGGCCCTTGAGGCTCACCCCTCCTGGTCCTTAAGTAAGCTCAGGGATAAGCTGTTGGAAACCGCAAAACCCTTAGAGGATATACCCTTTAAACCCAACTTTTGTTCCGGGTATGGGCTCGTGGATGCCCAGGCTTTGGCATTTTCGGAACCTCTGGAAGTGATCCCGAAGAAGGGGAAGCTTTTCTTCTCCAGGATCTACCCAAACCCTACGGGTGGTTCAAGGTTCGTAAATCTTAGGATAAAGAGCATGTACCCATCAAAGGACCCGGTTATAAGGGTATATACCCCATTAGGAATTCCGGTTAAAGAGGTTCAAATAAAGGGGGAGAAGAACATTGGGGAGTGGGAGTATAAGTTGGATGTGGGGGACTTGAAGGAGGGGCTTTATTTTGTGGTGATAATGACGGAAAACGGAAAGGCGGTTGGAAAATTCGTAATAACGCGACCTTAAAATCCCATCTTCATGCTCGTTATAGAAAATCCAAAGGAGATGCAGTTACTCTCGAACAACCTGAGGAAGGAGGGGAAGATAATAGGCTTTGTTCCCACGATGGGCGCCCTACACGAGGGGCACCTCAGGCTTATAAGAAAAGCCAGAAAACAGTCGGACTTCTTGGTTGTGAGCATATTCGTAAATCCCCTACAGTTTGAACCCGGCTCGGATTATCATAGGTACCCGAGGAGGTTTGAGGAGGATAGATATAAATGCGAGATGGAGGGGGTTCAGGCTATATTCTACCCTTCCGTTGAGGCTATGTATCCGGAGGGTTTTTCAACCTTCGTTGAGGTGAAGGAACTTGATAGGTATATGGAGGGGGAGTTTAGGCCGGGGCATTTTAGGGGGGTTGCTACGGTCGTTCTGAAGCTCTTCAACATAGTTAAACCCCACTTTGCGGTCTTCGGATTAAAGGATGCCCAGCAGTATTACATAATAAAGAGGATGGTTAGGGATCTAAACCTTGACATAGAGATCGTACCTCACGAGACGGTTAGGGAGAGCGACGGCTTGGCCATGTCCTCAAGGAACGAGTATTTATCGCCGGAAAGCAGGAGACAGGCAAGCGCAATTTATAGGGCGTTAATAATGGCGAGGGATATGATATTTTCGGGGGAAAGGAGATCAAGGGTGATAAAGGAGAAGTTTGAGGAGTATTTAAAGAAAGAAGCGCCCCTCGCCAAAATAGATTACGTTGAGATAGCGGATACTAGGGAGCTTAAACCCCTTGAGGTGGTAGAGGGTGAGGTTCTCCTTGCGACCGCGGTGAGGTTTCCCGAGGCGAGGTTAATAGACAACCTTATACTAAACCCCGACGAGGGTTATGTTTTAAACGACAAAATATGAAAACGATAAGTATAAGAACGAGTAAAAGGAACGAGCTGGTAGATATTACGGATGAAGTTAGGAGGTTGGTTAGGGAGAGCGGGGTGAGGGAAGGTATATGCGTCCTATTTTGTCCCCACACCACCGCGGGTTTAACGATAAACGAGAACGCGGATCCATCCGTTAGGTTGGATATTTCGGATCACCTGTCGGATCTCGTGCCGGAAAGGAAGAGCTATAAACACCTTGAGGGGAACGCGGATTCGCATATAAAGAGTGTCCTTGTGGGTCAGAGCCTGAGCTTGATAATAGAAAATGGGGATATAGTTTTGGGAACGTGGCAGGGGGTTTTCTTTTGCGAGTTTGACGGTCCGAGAAATAGGAAAATTCTGGTGAAGATATTGGAGGGATAAAATGGTCTGGATAGAGGAGCTTAAGAATCACAAGGATGAGGAGGTGGAGATAAGGGGTTGGTTATTCAACAAGAGGTCTTCGGGTAAAATACACTTTTTGATAGTGAGGGATGGGACGGGTTTCGTACAGTGCGTAGTATCAAAGGGGGATGTATCGGAAGAGGTTTTTTCACTATGTGAGGAGCTTGATTATGAGGATGCGGTGATAGTTAGGGGGAAAGTGGTGGAGGATAAGAGGGCGATAGGGGGGTACGAGATACACGTCAAGGATCTAAAACTCCACTCAAGGACCCTTGAAACTTATCCCATTCCCAAGGTTAGACCCGAGAATATCCCGGATGTTGGGAAGCTTTTCCAGTACAGGCATCTATGGATAAGGTCAAGGAAACAGTGGGCGATATTAAGGATAAGGAGCGAGATAGAGAAGGCGATAGTGGATTTCTTCGAGGGTAGGGGTTTTGTGAGGTTTGACCCACCGATCTTTACCCCCGCTTCCGTCGAGGGAACAACAACCCTTTTTGAGGTCCCGTACTTTGACGAGAATAAGGTTTATTTAACACAGTCGGGGCAGCTCTATATGGAGGCAGGGGCGATGGCGCTGGGTAAAGTTTATTCCTTCGGTCCAACCTTCAGGGCGGAAAAGTCAAAAACTAGAAGGCATCTAACGGAATTCTGGATGATAGAACCCGAAGTCGCTTGGGCGGATCTGGACGACATAATGGAACTTGCGGAAGACCTGATAGTTTATATAGTTGAAAGGGTTTTGGAAAGGAGAAGATTTGAATTGGAAACCCTTGAGAGGGACATATCAAAGCTGGAAAACATAAAAAAGCCCTTCCCAAGGATCACGTACGACGATGCGGCGAGGATCTTAGAGGAGGAGAAAAGGAAGGGTAGGGAGATAGATTTCGTTTATGGCAAAGATTTTGGGGGGGATGAGGAGACGATAATATCGGAGAGGTTTGATAGGCCCGTTATGATAACCAGGTACCCGAAGGAGATAAAACCCTTCTATATGAAAATTGACCCCGAGGATCCATCTAAGGTTTTATGCGTGGATGTGATAGCGCCGGAGGGTTATGGGGAGATAATCGGGGGAAGCCAAAGGGAGGACGATTACGAAACCTTACTTAAGAGGATACAAGAGGAGGGGTTACCCGTTGAAGTTTATAATTGGTACTTGGATTTGAGGAAGTTCGGATCCGTTCCACATTCGGGTTTCGGATTGGGACTTGAGAGGACCGTAGCATGGATAACGGGTATAAAGCACGTAAGGGAGGCAATACCCTTTGCAAGGACAATAGAGAGGTTTGAACCATAATGCCGATCAGGGAGGATTTTTTTAGGAGGATGAAGGCGATAATTGAAAGCGGGGAGAAGGAAGAGATTTACGATTTAATAGATGACCTTGTACATTACGGGTGGTTCTCAAGGTTCGGGGAGGTAGTGAAAGCCTACAGGAGGAGGTTCGGTAGGGATGAGGTGAACGACCTATGGTTCGTGATGTATTTTTTGTTTTCAAGGATGGATTCAAGGAAGGCTTACAAATTTGCAAACGGGAAGGGGGAATTCTATTATAGGGCGAAGAGGATATTTTACGAATATTTGGGGGACAACCCAAAGGCCCTTAATTACAACCTATTGGCTAAGGCCCAATGGGTTGGTTTAAAGTTTTGGGTGGAAGTGAGGGAGAAGATATTTCCGCTTTACAGGGGAAAGGTTGAGGAATATCCGGGATTAAGTCCTGTCAGTGAGGATCTCAGATACCTTTCACAGCTGGCAATTATAGCTTACGCGGATGGGATATACAGGCTATTAAAGGGGGAAAGGGACGAGGAATATTTGAGGGAAAGTTTAAACGTCCTGAATATGCTAATTTCGGAAAACTACGACTATGACCTCCTTAGGCTCTTGCAAGTTTTGATACCATATTTAATGTTTTTGGGCAGGAGGGGAACCGCGGAGAGGTTCATTGATGTAGCGATAAACACCGCAAAGACGGATAAAAATTTGTACGCTTACACTTGGTTTAAAATATACTCCGCCATATTGAGGGGGGATAGGGAATATTTGGGGAGGGTAAAGGGGAGGTTTGAGAAGAGGAGATTTATTTACCATACCGTCCTTTGTAAGTACGCCTTGGGGGAGGATGTGGAAGATCTAAAGGAGAAATATTGGCATCATCACACCGTTAAATTCGTGGATACATTAAAAGGTTCCCTATAAACAAAAAAATGGGGGGCTTTCGCCCCCCACCTTTTGAATGAACCTATATACTCGTTAGAACTTAACCCACCTCAAGCCGGGAACCTTCTTCTGGATGTAAATCTGTAGGTCAGCGGTGAAGGGACCTGTACCGGTTAGATTGGTGACCTTTATTACGCCAAAGTAATCGTTGTTATCCATATCACCGTAACCTATGCCCGTGTCGTCAGCCCAGAAGAAGTGATAAGCGTTTTCAGAGGTTTCCCTAACCACGGCGTAGTTACCCGGGTCGGGAGCGAGGTACCCACTGCTGAACTCATCGGTAAAGGCAACCTCCATCGTTGCTTGTCCGACTGTCGTTACTCCTGCATCCCTGAATTCGGGAGTACCGTCATCGTTATAGAAAACAAACCAACCGGTGTTGGGAGCGTCCGGATTTACGTTGTCCTGAGTGGTGGATGTGGCGGTACCGTTGGTAAAGTCCAACTCAACCCAAGAGTCTCCTGTAATATCATCGTGGGTAACTAAATCCATGATGATTGAGACTTCCGGCGTCAGGTCAAGCCTGGTCCTGTTCTCATCGTCCCCAGAATATGCGGCAACCTCTACTGTCGCGCAGACCCTAGAGCTTCCCCTTATCGTGTAGGTCGTATCTCTTCCTTCCCAGATCTTGTCCCCGTCGCAGTATACCCTGTATCCATCCGCACCCTCTACGCTATTCCAGATGAGCTGGAGATCCGCGCCCTCATTCACCGCGATCGCGGTAACCTCGGGATTCCCACCGAGGCCCCCATTCCCACATCCCGCAAGGGCGAGAGCGCCTATGCCTAAAAGCGCCACTAAATATACCCTCTTCATAGCCTACCTCCTTTTTTACTTTATCTTACCCGCGGGAGCCCCCTGTGCGGGCTGGGTGGCCCTAGGAGCACCACCCCCCATCCTAGCTTGAGCCCTCTCTTCCTTCTTCGCGCTCATCTCCGCAACCTTCGCCTCTAAATCCGCTATCCTGTTGCTCAGCTCCTCTATCTTCACCTGGAGATCTGAGACCACCGCCACCTTGGACTCCAGCTCCGAGATCTTCTTCCGAGCCTCCTCATCCGCACACCCACCCGCTCCCATCAGCATTACGCCCATAAGCGCTGCGCTTATCGGTAAAAGGTACCTTTTCATAGAGGTGAGCATTATAAGGGTGAAATGTGCGCGCTGGGGGGAAATGGGTACCTTCATTCCTCAAACTTCTTAAATACCAAGCATACGTTATGTCCCCCAAAACCAAAAGAGTTGCTTATGGCAACATTAACTTCCTTTTTCCTCGCCTCGTTTGGGACATAATCAAGATCGCATTCTGGATCGGAGTTTTCGTAGTTTATGGTGGGGTGGATGATACCGGTATGTATGGTCATTATCGTGGCTAGGGCCTCTATTGCGCCGGCTGCGCCAAGAAGATGCCCTATCATAGACTTGGTTGAGCTTACGGGGATCTTATAAGCCCTTTCACCGAATACCTTCTTTATTGCCAACGTTTCCACCGCATCGTTCAACTTGGTTGATGTACCGTGGGCGTTTATGTA
>JBMSAP010000084.1:0-7907 GCA_049414445.1 Candidatus Caldipriscus sp.
CCACCCTCTTCATATGGGAGGCTCCCAGTACGGGAAAATGTAAGATAAATAAGCAAGTAAGCCCGTTATAATGAGGATCCCCAACGCTATAAGTAGGATCCCGGAGGCGATCTCAAAGTACTTCAGTAAGGTCCTTACCCTTGATATGAACTCAAAGACCTTACTTGCAAGGATCCCCGAGAGTATAAAGGGGATCCCGAGACCCAAAGAATATATAAAAAGTAAGATCCCGCCCTGCAACACCGTGCCCGATATAGCCGCCAAAGCGAGTATTCCCGAAAGTGTGGGCCCTATGCACGGCGTCCATCCGAGGGCAAAGGTGATCCCCATTAGGAAGGAGAGGAATAAGTTGGCGGAGCCAACATTTATATGAGCCTTCTTTTCGTAATCCAGAAATGGGATCCTCATTATTCCCACGAGGTGCAAACCGAATATTATTAACAAGATCCCAGCTATCACGCTTATGACCTTCTTATTCTGGGCAAGGAATAACCCTATAGCGGATGCGGTCAAACCCATAAGGGTGAATACCAAAGAAAATCCAAGAACAAAAGCCAATATCCCGGCAATCACCCTCCTTCCCCCCTTCCCGCTTTTTATCTCCATAACGTTTAAACCCGAGACGTACCCAAGATATGCGGGGACAAGGGGAAGTACGCAGGGGGAAAGGAAGGATAAAAGCCCCGCAACGAAGGATATTATTATCCCACCCAACGAGAAGCTTACTTCCATGAGGATGGTATTATACGAGTGAAAAGCCGGATGACCCAAAGGGAAAACGTCAGGGAGAATATGTTGTAAAATATTTGGAAGAATGGGGCAAGGGAGATAAGGAAAATGGAGATTTTCAAGATGGGGTCAATCTTCTTAGGAATTTGCCCGAATATTATGGGGAACCATTTGCTTCCCATAAGGATGGTAAAACCCACCATGGCGGAGGAGACAAAACGAGGATGCAAGTTTACCTTCATAAGAAGAACAAGCGTGAAACCCAAAAGGAAATATAAGAAGGGTATGTGGAGGAATGGGGTAAAGAACTTTCCCCTAAAATTTTGCCAGAAGATCAATATTGAGAGGATGGCGAAAATTGGGGCAAACCTCAAAGTTAGATAATTTCCCGAGATAAAACCCGAGAGGTTTAAAAATAAGGCTATGAAAAACAAAGCCGGCGAAAGGTATGCAATTTTCCCAACATCCTCAAGGTTCTTTGAGAACCTCGGGAGCATCCAAGCCATACAACCCAAAAACATACCAAGCTCAAACCCCAAGAATAGGGCATGCAAGAAAGCCTTTCCATCCAAAAATAATGAAAAAACCCCCGCAAAAAAAGCCAAGCTCATAAACACATAGGAGATCCTGTCGTAGATCTTTTTGGAGATTTTAAGGCGGTAATAAATAAGGGGAAGGAGTTGGAAGGAGAGAAAGAGCAAGAAACCCAACTTGAAAGCCAAGCTGTTAAGGAAATAGCCAAGAAGCATAAAAGGGAAGCTTAAATAAGCCGATATCTTGAAAAGTCCCCCCTTAATTTTCGGGAAGGGTATCGTCGCATGTTGAACCGCGATTATGTAAAACGGAACAAAGCCCAGCAGGAGATTTCTGTAAATTTCTTGAAAGTTTCCACTAAGGATAACCGAAATCAAGAAAATTAGGGAGCTTAAAGCGAAAAGTTTCGCCCAAAGGAGGGGTCCCTCAGTCCAAAAACTCCCTCTCAAGTATGCCCAAAACTTCGTAAGGGTTCTTGAAGTTTCCACCTTCAAACATCTTCCTTATATCGTACTTTTGCCTAACCTTATTTAAAAATCTCTTTGTAAGGAGGTTTTCTATCTGTTCCACCATCCTGTTTATCCTCTTTTCCTTCAGCCTTTCCCCGAGAAAATCCCTGTGTTTTAGTATGGCATCCGCAACTTCCTTTATACCTTCACCGCTCAGAGCAACGGTCTTTATTATTGGGGGTTTCCACTCGTTTGGAGATAAGGATACCACCGCCGAAAGTTCCCTTATGAACCTATCCGCCCCCTCCCTGTCTCCCTTATTTACTACGAAAACGTCCGCGGTTTCCATAAGCCCCGCCTTTAAAGCCTGAACGGAATCCCCCGCCTCCGGAACAAGTACTACCACCACCGTATCCGTAGCCTTAACCACATCAACCTCGGATTGCCCAACCCCCACCGTCTCTATTAGAACCATATCGTACCCGAAGGCGTCAAGGACATCCGCCACCATACCCGTGGTTTCCGCGAGCCCCCCAAGGCTTCCCCTTGATGCCATACTCCTTATGAATATCCCCCTCTCCATAGCCTTAACCATCCTAAGCCTATCCCCCAAAACCGCCCCTCCCGTGAAGGGTGATGAGGGATCCACCGCTACTATTGATACCCTAAATCCCCTATCCAAAAACCCTACAGCGAGTTTATCAACCAAAGTACTTTTTCCCGCCCCAGGGGGACCCGTTATTCCCACCCTATAAGCCTTCCCCACCTTTGGGTATATCCTCCTGAAGATCCCATCTATTTCCCAAAGATTTTCAACAAACGTTATAAGCCTTGCGAGTGCCCTCTCATCCCCCCTCTCAAAACCCTCCAATATCTCCCCAAGATCCCTCATAAAACCACTAACTTACCCAAGGGTTTTAACCCCTTCCTCCTTATGACGTTTTTCGTATCCAATATTATCTCCGCATTCTCCGCTATAAGCTCGTAATTTACATTATCGTGGTCGGTGGTTATCATAACCACATCGGTCCAATCAAGCGCCTTCTTTAGATCCATGGATTTCATATTTCCGAAGGTGGGAACATAGGGATCGTGGTAAGCGAATTCCGCGCCCTTTGACCTCAAAATTTGCATTATTTCTATCGCGGGACTCTCCCGTGTATCCGATATGTTCTTTTTGTATGCCAACCCCACAATGAGGATCCTTTCCCCCTCAATTTTCTTTCCCGCCTTTTTTAATGCATCCTCAAGGAGGGAAACGGTGAATTTTGGCATGTACTTGTTGATTTTATCGGCAACTTCTATAATCTCCGCGTTTATGCCGAGGCTTTTTACCTTCCAAAGGAGGTATATGGGATCTATGGGTATGCAATGCCCACCCACACCCGGACCCGGGTAAAACTTCATAAATCCAAAGGGCTTTGTAGCCGCAGCCTCTATTACCTCCCAAACGTCAACGTTGAGCTTGTGAGAAATTATGGCAAACTCATTTACGAGGGCTATATTTACCGCTCTAAACGTGTTTTCAAGGAGCTTTGTCAGCTCCGCGGTTCTTGCGTTTGAGACGGGTATTACCTCTTCAACCGCATGAGAGTAAAAATCCACCAGAAGCTCGGTTGCCCTGTGATCCAAACCCCCAACAATTTTAGGCGTATTATAGAACTTCCATACCTTATCCCCCGGATTGATCCTCTCGGGTGAAAAACCCAAGAAGAAATCCTCCCCATACTTAAATCCCCTACCTTTTAGAAACTCCCCCAACTCCTCCGTATGACCCGGATATGTGGTACTCTCAAGGCTTATCAAAACGGGCGGTTGCATATAGTCCGCAATATCATTAAATGCTCTAACAATATATGAAACGTCGGGTTCCCCCCTTTCATTTAGGGGTGTGGGCACCGTAACCACGATCACCTGCGCCGAGGATATTGCCCCCTTGTCGCTCATACCCTCAAGGTACCCATCATTTACCAACCTTGCGAGCTCTTCTGATGGTATGTCATCTATATAGCTTTTACCTTCGTTTATGCTCCTTACCTTTGATACGTCTATGTCAAAGACGGTTGTTTTGAAGCCTGCCTTTGCGAACTCCACCGCTAAGGGAAGACCCACATATCCCCCACCTATTACGCATATCCTTGCGGTTTTCTTCTTGATAAGGTTTTTTAATTTCTTGAAGCTGTCCATCACTGTGAAAGGAAGCTTAAAAGCGCCTTTATAGTATGAAGCCTATTCTCTGCCTGTTCAAAAACTAGGGACCTTTCGCCCTCTATAACTTCATCCGTTATTTCTTCTCCCCTGTGGGCGGGTAGGCAATGCATAACTTTTGCATGTTCCGGGGCAAACTTCAAAAGCTCTTCATTGACCTGATAACCCTGAAATGTCTTCCTCCTTATTTCCGCCTCCGCCTCTTGACCCATAGAAGCCCATACATCCGTATATATAAAATCCGCCCTTGAGACCGCGGATTTCGGATCCCTAACTATGTTTATTTGCGATCCCGTCCTTTTCGCCATCTCCAACGCTTTTTCCAATATCTCCTTTGGGGGTTCGTATCCCTCGGGGCATGCTATTGTAAAATCCGATCCGAGTAGGGCGGACATAAGCATCAGGGAGTTAGCTACGTTATTCCCATCCCCAATAAAGGCGAGATGGAAACCCAGATCTCCCGTTATCTCTATCATGGTTTGAAAGTCCGCAAGGGCCTGACAGGGGTGCTCTAAGTCGGATAGGGCGTTTATTACGGAAAGGTTGGGTGCATAATCCCTAAACTCTTGAAAAACTTTGTGATCAAACACCCTCGCAAAAATTCCATCAATCCACCTCTCTAGGTTCCTCGCCACATCTTTTACGGGTTCCCTCTTCCCTAAACCCACGTCGTTTGGAGAAAGGTAAAAGGTCTCCCCTCCCAGCTCCCTCACCGCCACCTCAAAGGTCACCCTGGTCCTGAGGGATGGTTTTTCGAAAAGGATCGCCCAGATTTTCCCCTTTAATATATCGCTCTTTCTCTTTCCAGCCTTCCTCTCGATCTTATAGTGCCTCGCTATCTCCAAAACTTCCAACGTTTCTTCCTTCCCGAGATCCAAAACGGATATGTAATATCTCCCCCTCATATCACTTCCCCCTTGCCTTTTTCAGATCCTCCGCCCTCTTGAAATCCGCTACCGCATCTTTTGTCCTCCCAAGAGCCCTGTATATTGCCGCCCTGAGTTCGTAAAGGGTTGGATCATCCTTCTTCATTCTTATCGCCAAATTTACGTAATCCAATGCTTCCTTGTATCTTTTCGCATCGTATAGAACTCCAGCTATTGCGAAGGGTATCCTGTATTCATCGCTCTTTAGTTCGTAAGCCTTTTTTAGGTATTCCACCGCCTTATCATAGTTTCCAAGCTGGGCGTAAGCCTGACCGAGGTTCGCCAAAATCTCGTAATCATCGCCCTTCATCTGATAAGCCTTTTCAAGGTTTTCCGCTGATTCTTTGTAATTCCCCTTCTCAAACAGGAGGATCCCAAGCTCCTTATATGCTTCCACCATAGCGGTATCTTTTATTATTCCCCTTAGAATCTTCTCCGCGGTGTCCTTGTTCCCCTCGTAAGAGTAGAGTATCGCAAGTTGCAACCTTGCCTTGGGATTTTTTGGATCTAAACTAACTGCCTTTTCAAGGTACTCCCTTGACTTCCTCTCATCCCCAAGGGAATTGTGTACTCCATGGAGGAGGAGGTAGATGTTTGCATTTTTCGGATCCAACTTCTCCGCCTCCTGAAGGTACCTTAGGGCTTCTTGAAACTTGTTTTCCTGAATTATGACTATAGCCGCGTTTTGGAAGATCGTGGGAAGGGCGCTGAAGGGCATTAGATTCTGACCCGATATTGAAAGCTCCTTTTCAAACTTCTCCTTCCTCCTGTAAGATGAATCTAAACTGAAAGCCTTTATGAAATCTTCGGATGCCTTTACCCACTCGTTTTTCCTCGTATATATGTATCCCCTCCATATGTAGGGTTTGGGGGAATTGGGCTGGTCGTTTATCCAAGCGTTCGCGTTCTCCTCCGCCTTCTCAAGGTTGTTGTTCTGGACGTATATCTTTGTGCTTGATGCGGCGGGGGATCCCACGGAAGCGCATCCATATAATAAAACCAAAAGGGAAAGCCTTTTGAGCATAGGCGGGAATTATACCGCGGTTTTATTACTTACCCTTTAAAAACTCCTCAAACCCTTCCAAAGCCTCCCTCCCCATCCTTGTACTTGCCAAAATGTGGGCGGTAAGATCCCTGAAATTCTCCGACAGATAAGGCCTATAAAGTTTCAAAAGCTCCTTTGTTCTCCTCACCGCCAAGGGTTTGTTTGACAATATCAAATTTACAAACTCCCGAACTTTCCCCTCAAGTTCATCATCCTCAACAAACTCGTCTATTAAACCTATCTCCTTAGCCTTATAAACATCAAAAACCTCGGCGGTTAAAAAGAACCTCCGGGCATTTTGGTACCCTATTCTCCTTATCGCGAATGAGGATACGACGGAGGGCACCAAACCGATTTTTACTTCGGAAAAGGAAAAACTCGATGACTTCCCCGCTATCGCTATATCACATACGCTTACAAAACCTAAACCCCCACCCCTAACCGCCCCCCTTATCTTGGCTATAGTTGGAACCGGTATGTTTTCAACAGCTTTGTATGTATCAAAAAGGAGTAAGGCATCCTTGTAGTTTTCCGAATATTCAGCCTTTGCCATCTCCCTCATCCACCTAAGATCCCCACCCGCGCAAAAGTGCTTCCCCTCCCCCTCCAATATCACCACCCTAACCTCCTCATCCGAAGATAGCCTTTCCGCAATTTCCTTTATTTCTTTTAGCATATCCCCGTTAAAGGCGTTTCCCACCTCCGGCCTATTAAATATTATCCTTGCGACTTCTTTTTCCTTCTCAAACTTTACGAACCTCATCTCGGTGATTCTAAACCAGAATTATCTGGCGGTTCCTCCGTGTAATAAACCTTTATCGTTGAACCTAAGGGTACATCCGAGCCTGGGGGTGGTTCAAGCCTCGTTACGTATCCCGGTTCCTCATCGAGGGTATAAACGGGTTCAACTTTCACCTTAAAACCCAGATCCTGCAAGGATCTTAGCGCCATATCCAGCGACATCCCCACTATATCCGGCACCCTCCTATATGTTTTCCCACCCGAAACCGTAACAAAGATCTTCCTTCCCCTTTTTACCTTAGTGTTGGGAGGTGGCTCCTGCCCGATCACCAAACCCTGCGGGTGTTCCAAGCTCGGAACTATGGTATCAACAACGAGGGTCAATCCGACCCTTTGCGCCTCCGCCTTAGCCTCATCCACGCTTTTTAACCTAAGATTTGGAACCACGGTGGTGTTGTACCTACCCTGAAAAATCGGTATTATCAAACTCAGAAAAAAGTCAAAGAAAAAGAGCCAAAATATAACCCAAAAAATAAAATAACCGCCGAACTTTAAGAAAACCTTCAGCTTGTCTATCATGCGGACTTTTTGAGCCTATGCTTTTCGTACCAATCCCTCAAATAATTTATTATCTCCTCTAGGGGCGTTCCCGGACCGAAGAGCTTACCTACCCCCATACTTTCAAGAACCTTGGCATCCTCATCGGGTATTATCCCACCTCCAAAAAGTAGAACGTCATCCATACCCTTCTCCTTCATAAGCTTCAGGATCTTCGGAAAGTAGGTCATATGGGCACCCGAAAGTATGGATATTCCTATGGCATCAACGTCCTCCTGGAGGGCCATATTTACCACGTTTTCCGCGGTTTGATGCAAACCCGTATATACAACCTCAAACCCAGCATCCCTAAGCGCCCTCACAATTATTTTTGCACCCCTGTCATGCCCATCCAAACCCACCTTTGCTATGAGGATCTTCATCGGCCTTTCCTTCATTTCCAAAAATTTTAAGGTGGGAAAGGGTCCTTTGCTTGATTTTAACAACCTCTTTTAATTTTTGGCTGAAAATTTTCGCGAAAAGTTTTGGGTGATTGGTATTTTGCTTCTTCCGTTCAACTTCTTTCGGTGCGGGCGGAGATAAACTTTACAAACTGTAAGAGGTTATCTCGGGTGGTAAGGTATTAAAGAACAACCAATTTCAGGGAATGGGACAGTCTTATAATACCTTACGTATGAAAAGGCACATTTTACGCACTTTCGCGCTATGGGTTAGGGG